>JAHDGC010000550.1 GCA_020627865.1 Saprospiraceae bacterium
TCCAGATTCCTTGGTGGAAGTTGCTATTTATGGAGAAACATTGCCTATTGCTGATAACGATACGGCTGGAGGTAGGCAACGAAATCGTCGGGCCACTATTGAATTTATTCCTACAAAAAAGAAAGCCATCCCAGAGCAGCCGAAGGCAAAAATGGGATTCATTGCTGGGCAAATTATAGATAAAAAGACGGCTGAACCTATACGGGCTTCTGTCGTGATTCATAGCAAGACATTTCGAGATTCTATCCATACAGATGATAAAGGCTATTTTAAAAAAGAAGTGCCAGAGAATACGGTCATTGGGGTAGATGTTTTTGCGGTGGGTTATTTTTTCGAAACTCGAATGATGAAAATTGGGACATCTGATTTTCCTACGATTGAGGTAAAGTTGCCACCTGCGGATGTTGGTGCTATTGCCGAAATTAAGAACTTTTACTTTGTCGGAAATCAAGCCGTTTTGTTAAAGACCTCCGAGCCGGAATTGCCGAAGTTGCTCCGCTTTATGGAAATCAATAAAGACCTGAAAATAGAGATTGGGGGACATATAAATTTCCCGCTATATAATGCGCGAGGGCCGGGGGCGTTTGAACAGACTTTGTCTGACAATCGTGCGGGGATGGTCAAGGCATTTTTGGTTGAAAATGGTATCGCTGAAAATCGGATTACGGCCATAGGGTATTGCAACAAACATATGAAATTTCCGATGGCTAGGAAAGAAGAACAGATGGCAAAAAATAGGCGGGTGGAGATTAAGATTATTGAGTAACTTGATGGCATGTAATTTAAAAGAAAGCAAGTGAGGTATAAGGCGGCACCCCACCTGCTTGTGTTTTGAGTAGAAGTAGTTTATTTCAAGTATATTTTTTCTATGTAGAGTTGGTTTCCTATAGTGAGTCTGCCATAATATATTCCCCATGGTAATCCGTCAAGACTGTATTGGATTTCATATGTCCCAGGTGCGTCATGCTCTTTTACAATTTCATTGGTCATTCCTTGTGTGCTCATTACTTGGAACGTGACTGTTGTTGCTGCTGAGACAGTATATTTCATGGACAAAAGGCGATTCTTAATGAGGGAAAATTCTGGGATTTTCTCGTTGAATTTTTCCGGTGGAATTTGATTGTTTAATTTTCCTCCTGGAGAAACAATTGCGCATCCAAGTATGTAAGCATGAAACTCTCCCCCGGGCGTTACAGCAAATCCAGGTAATAAATCAATGTCAAATCCGGCAGAGTAATCTACAACTGCTCCATTAAGTATGGTATCTGTTGAGGTGATGTTGTTGGAAACTTCGATGAGTACATTGGTTCCTGCACTATGAATAAATGAGATAATGGTATCGGTAGGGCAGGATGACGTGCCGGAGTCATCGGCAGGATTTAACGGATCTGTCATATTGGTATTTACTTCTGTTCCATCATCAATACCTCCACCATCTGTATCTGGGTTCAATGGGTCTGTCATGTGGGTGTAAAGCTCATCTGCGTTAGTAAGTTTGTCGCCATCAAGATCTTCATTGGCATCGGGGACGCCATCGCCATCGGTATCTGGATTTACGGGGTCGGTTCCGATGGTAACTTCGTCGCCATCTTGCAAACCGTCGCCATCTGTGTCGGGATTGCAGGGATCAGAGCCATAGGTGTAAAGTTCTTCCGCATTGGTTAGCCCATCCCCATCTTTATCCTCTTCCCCATCAGGTATGCCATCCCCATCTGTATCCGGATTAGTGGGATCAGTTCCTAAGTTGGGTTCATCTTCGTCAAGGATGCCATCACCATCACTATCTGTTGAGGTCGTATCAATGACAATGCATTTGTAGCAATCGTCTGCTGGATAGTTGTCGTGGTAAAAAGCCATTAATTTGGTTGCCCTATTAGTTGTCGTAATAGTTATATTATTACAAAGGGTATCGTTGGTGTGTGATGGAAACGATGTGAAAACTGTCCAGCGTAGGGTTGTATCGTTTTCTATCACGGAACTCAAGTAGAGATCATCATAACCCGTGGCAATAGTATCCGGAGAGTAGGCATTAATCGACTCAATACCGGAAACTTGTATCTGGAACCATTCGGGAGAACCCTCAAGTCCAAGGAATTCAATACACAATTCCATTTCATAAGTAAAAGTACCATTTTGATTATCTGTTTCTGAGAGTAGGTTGAAAGTGGCTTCATCACAGGCTAGAAGTGATGCCGCCTGAAAACATAAGCTTAAGGCTAGGACGCATAAGAATTTTTTCATTATAATTATTTATGTTTGTGAATAGATCAATTTGTCTGGGATGTTTGGTGTTCTTGGTAGGCAAGTAGGAGATCGCTAAAGAAGTGAAGGAAATTCTTCTATAGTTATTAATCGGGCAAATACTATGCGTATGCTACTGGATGTCACCAATTATTTTTTGTGGTAACGTTGTCCTGTAATTAATTATTTAAAGCTAGTAAAAATGTAGATGAGTTAAAAAGTAAATGGATTTAAATTCGTTTTAATTTCTGTAGACTTGTACTGATTCGTGAATTCATACAAAGATATAATGCATCCTATGTTTCCTTATCCATCTTCTGTTTGAAATAATCCTGCACCCACCGAAGTTCGGCATAATCTACCTCAAAGGAAATTTTAGGCTTCATCTCGGAAAAGGAAAGATCGAGGAAATTTTGCATCTCCCCCCAAATTCTTTCTGCCCTGTTTTTGTCCATAAGTTCAAACAGGGAAACATCCCCTGCTTTGACCCATCTTGACATATGTCCCTGAATTGTAGAGACGGCCATACTCCTGATTTTGGCAATATCTTCCAGTGTTTTTCCTGCTCGGAATAAATCAAGGGTGATGCTATAGGTTTCTCCCTTGATTCTTTTTTTGTTGGCGGATTTGGTAAAGGCTTCTTTGCTATTCACAAACTTTGGTTTATCGGGGTGCAGCGGTGTGGAGCGATACTGCAATTTGTAGAGTGCTTCTATATGTGCCCAATGTTCCTTGATGACTTTAGCAACTTCTCTCAAGTAGCGTTTCGTTCTGGGTTTGGGGGAGTATGTTTTATAATGCTTTTGAAGCTTAAGGATTATACTGTCGTGAATTTCTGTGGTAAAATAATGGATGGCTTTAGATGCCCTTTCCTTGATTTTGTCTTGTGTCGCTGGGTTTGTTTTTTCTTCAAGGATAAGCTTGCGGAGTTGGCGCCGGAATTTATCTGCGGTATCCTTTATTTTTTCCAGTTGGGTAAAAGTCTCCCGAAACAAAACTAAGGCATCGGCTTGCTGTGGAATTTTACTTTCCATCAAGGCTTCTTCCCACATTTCGGCATAAGACAACAATTTGTTGACGTCAAAAGCTTCTTGCAGGAGTTTATTCTCATATGCTGCTATGGCCGTTTTGAGAATGGTTTCAATATTCGTATCCAATTGGGAGGATTCATGGTATTGGACAATCCTTTTATCCACAATAACATTCCGAGGATTTATCATGGAAACGAGCGTCAATCCTTCCAAGGAGCGGCATCTACTGAGGGCCACATAAAGTTGTCCTGGGGCAAAAGTATCTTCAAGATCGACAATGGCCTTGTCGAAAGTGAGTCCCTGACTTTTATGAACCGTTACGGCCCAAGCCAGCTTCAGGGGATATTGTTCAAAAGTACCGACATCTTCTTTTTCAACTTCTTTAGTATCTTCATTAATATTGTAGCGGGTATTTTTCCATTCTATAGGTTCCACCTCAATAGGAATATCACTGCCTTCACATTTTACGAAAATGAGATCGTCATCTCTTCTGGTAACGGTACCAATCTTACCATTAAAATACAAGCCCTCCGAATGGTTACGGATAAACATTACTTGTGCTCCTTTTTTTAGCACAATTTTTTTAGCCGTAGGGTAGGAGGACTCCGAAAAACTCCCGGTAATCTTTGCTTCCAACTCGTAGCTTTTCCCCTTAAGTTTATTGAGTTCACTTTGGTTGATTTTATCCGCTTTCCGATTATGGGTAGTTAATGTTATGGCATCCTTGACTGTCGGTTTAAGGCTAAAATTCTGGTTGAGCCTCTCTAGGTCTTCAAAATTTCTAATCCCATTTCTAATATTGTTGAGAATATTAATAAATGTATCATCTTCTTGTCGGTACACCTTTTTCAATTCGATCCGGTGGGTATTGGATGCTTTCCATGCGAGGGCGTCGAAGAAAAACGGACTTTGGTAATATTCCTTAAGGACAGCCCATGCGTCATTACGTACAACAGGAGCAAGTTGATACAAGTCTCCAATAGCCAATAATTGTATACCTCCAAAAGGAGCATCACTGCGTCGTATTCTCCGCAAGGTAAAATCTATCGCATCCAGCAAGTCTGCCCTGACCATACTGATTTCATCTATGATAAGTAATTCCAATTCCATCAAAAGCTGCCGCCTTTCTTTTCGGATTTTCTGCGTAGAGGCCAGCCGAGATCTGGTCGTGAAACTGGCCGGATCGACGAGGGTATGTGCAACGGGAACAAAGCTCGTTGTAGGCAACTGGAACATGGAATGAATGGTCATGCCACCAGCGTTAATGGCCGCAACACCCGTTGGGGCAACCACGGCCGTTTTTTTATTGATGTGCTCAATAATATAGTGCAGCAAAGTTGTTTTACCCGTCCCTGCTTTTCCCGTAAGGAAAATATTTCTGTCGGTATATAGGATAAATTGTTCTGCCAGATGACGCTCTTTGTTCTCCATAGTAGAAATTTCTGGTGCAAGTGTAAGTGCTTCCATGAATAAGTTGGTTTACAAAGTTAAGGATAATAACTGGATTTATGAATAAGTGAGCCACATTACTCGTCGTATTGTTTCTTGAAGGAATAGTAGAGCTAACCACTATCCAGTTTAGCATTCACGTAGTGTTTCAGCAAGGATTTTAAATAGTGTACGATGGTGTCGGATTGTTGTTTACTCATGTTTATCATATTAGAGATGTTTTTGAATAATATTGAGGCAATACCTACCCGTTTACTGCAAGTCATTATGACCATACAGTAATAATTGTCGTTATTATAATTGTAGCTGTGTTGGATCGCTATTTTATACGTACTATCAGCGCATAGATTCCCTGCGCAAATGGAATCCAGTCCAGTGCGTACTAGAAAACACAAACGATACAACAAGATTTATACAAAACCTTGATAGTGTATCTTGTTTGCGTGAAAAATTGTTGATTATGATTAGTTGGAACAAAAAGGCAGGAGACAGATTATGTCTCTATTGTTGTTCCAATTGTGTTGATTGTGGAATACAAATGTAAAACAATATTGTTTTGATGACAAATTTTTTGGTAGTTTTTTTTGAAGATTCATTTTATGAATATGATTATTATGCATGTGATGTGTGATCAAAATACTTTTTTGAATGATACTTTTTAAGTATCGTATATCATTTGACATGAATCTGTTTTTTACCTCATATATGGTGTTTCTATTTTGGAATAATATTTTTATATTT
>JAHDGC010000551.1:0-4224 GCA_020627865.1 Saprospiraceae bacterium
TTCGGCAGGTGAGATTGAGGCAGGAGAAAATAGCGATACCCCAACGGTTAGTGTGTCTACAGAGTACAACTTGCTGGTTACCGATGAGGGAAATGGTTGTACGGCAACAACAACAGTAATGGTGGATTCCGATTTAGATGCACCTGTGGTCGCTATAGCCGCTGATCCGGAGATAAATTGTTATGAAAATACGGTTTTGCTCAATGGAGAACAGTCCGATAGTGCGGATAATTTTGAATATTTCTGGTCTACAGGGAATGGCGAAATTGTAGCAGGAGAAACCAGTTTGACACCAGAAGTTGCGGCTGAGGGCATTTATACTTTGACGATTTTAAATCCTTCAAATGGTTGTGTCGGAACCAATGCCGTAAATGTTGCCGAAAACTTTGTTGCGCCAATCGTTGATGCAGGAGAGACGCAAGCATTAAATTGTTATAATCCAGAATTAAACTTGAGTGCAACCGCTCAAGGGGTGGACATTGTTATGGAATGGACAGGGCCAGATGGAAATTTACTAGAAGATAGTGATATCCTTAATCCGGTTGTAGATCGTCCAGGTTCCTATGAGTTGGAAGTGACGGATGTGAGCAACGGTTGTGTTACCGTTGACATCGTGGAGATTACAGAAGACTTCTTAGCACCTTTAGTAGATGCGGGGGAAGGCATCGTCTTGGATTGTGCTACAACGGAATATACTGTTGATGGTTCTGGATCGAATCAAGGCCCGGAATATAGTTATCAATGGTCTACCAATAATGGAAATCTTGGCGCGGTGAATGATGCCATTCAGGCACTGGCAACGGCTCCGGGAACCTATTTGTTGACAGTTCAAAATATTGCAAATGGTTGCATTGAATCGGATTCTGTGTTGCTTACACAAAATCTTTTTGTGCCGGAAATTACGATGCCTACACCTGCAATGCTTAATTGTTACGACCCGCAACAGGCAATAGCCGTTACACTTAGCGACGCCGGAAATTATACTTATGAATGGAGTACGAATAGCGGCAATATTATAGATGGTGTTGCAACAGAAGAAATTGTGCTAGATGCTCCTGGGGATTATACCTTTACCGTTTTTAATAATGATAATAGTTGTGAAACAACGGCATCTATAAATGTTGCTCAGGATATAACTGCTCCTGTAGCGGAGGCCGGTACCGCCAATACTTTGACTTGTCAGGAAACTGTGGTAAACTTGAGTGGTGCAGGCTCCTCTGCTGGAAATAATTTTGTCTATCTCTGGACAACAGATACTGGAAATTTCCTTAGTGGGCAAAGTGATATTGACCCGCAAGTCGATGCGCCGGGAACCTATACCCTTCAGGTCATCAATGTGGATAATGGTTGCCAAGAAACAGATGAGCTTGTAGTCTTGCAAGACGTTACCAGTCCAGAGGTGCATGCAGGAGACGATGGCGTGATCAATTGTTACCAACCTGTATTTACGCTGAATGGTGCCGCCTCAAGTATGGGAGCTAATTTTACCTATAGTTGGTCTTCTCCGGATGGTGCTGTTTTGAATAATGAAAATAATTTTGTAGCCAGCACCGAAGTGCCCGGAACATATCATCTTTTGGTGGCAAACCAAGAAAATGGTTGTAGTGCAGTCGCATCGGTCTTGGTAGAGCAAGATACAGATTTATCCCCTTTGGAGATTTTATCGAACTCGGAATTAAATTGTTTTAATCCGGAGGTGGCCTTGCTGGCTGTGCCTGAAATGGCAGCTAATCTCACCTATAGTTGGTCTTCTTCTGATGGTAACTTGCTGTCCGATCCCGAGTTGAATAATGTTATGGTCAATGCGGCAGGTACCTATACGATAAGCTATCAAAATACAGAAAACGGTTGTGCGGATGAGGTTAGTCTTTTTATTGCTGAAGATTTTGAATCACCCTTGGCCAATGCCGGAACAGATGCGACATTAAATTGTGTGGTGACCAGCCAAGTTTTAGACGGAACCGCTTCTTCACAAGGATCGGAGTTTATTTATCAATGGCTTAATCCTGCAGGAGAACCATTGCCGGGAGGAATAGAAAATACCCTTACGGTAAATACTTCCGGAATGTATACCCTTTGGGTGTTCAATACCAATAATGGTTGCAGCACGATGGATGAGGTTTTTGTGGATAGTGATACTGAATATCCACTGGTTGCCATTGCGGAACCGGCCACCCTAAACTGTGAAACCCTTGCCGTGAATCTCGATGCTTCTGCTTCTGATACCGGAACGAACTTCTCTTATCAATGGTCAACAGCAGATGGGCAATTGGTCTCTGGTGAAACCACGATGGTAGCGAGTGCAGATGCTCCTGGAAGTTATTTGTTAGAAATTGTCAATACCGAGAACCAGTGTGTTACAACGGAAACTGTCGTGGTAGCACAAAATATAATAAATCCAACCATAGCTACAGAAACGCCTGGCATCATTAATTGTCAGGAGGAAAGCGTCGTGTTAAATGCTTTGGCTTCGTCTCAGGGTGATGAATTCGATTACCAATGGTGGTCCGGAGATGGCATCATCCTGAGCGGAGCCAATACACTAGAACCAGAAGTGGGGCAGGCTGGAAATTACGAATTGCTGATTACGAATGTGGATAATGCTTGTACAACTACAACTACTGTGGCGGTTTCATCGGATATTGTTCTGCCTATAGCTGATGCTGGAATTGATATGGAGTTAAATTGTTATGATCCGATCTTGTCTTTGGATGCATCAGGATCAGATCAAGGCGATATATTTACGCATAGTTGGTCTTCTGATGATGGTAATTTTGTTGATGCTCCAGAGGGTTTGACTCCTCAAGTTGATCAGGCTGGTACTTACTTGTTAACTATTGTGAATGAACAAAATCATTGTACCACTACTGATGTGGTGACATTGACGGAAAACTTTCAAGCACCTGTTGCGATGAGCGTAGCAGAGGGTTTGGTGTTGGATTGCATAACAACGGATTTGACTTTAGATGCTTCTGCTTCTCAACCTACTGGGCAACTTGATTTTCTTTGGACGACAACAACTAATGGGATTGTATCCGATGCAGAAACGGCGAATCCAACTGTCAATATCGCTGGCGATTATGAATTATTGCTGACAGATGAAAACAATGGTTGCACGACAACGGCAACGGTTGTCGTAACGGAAGATGTTGTTCCTCCTGTATTGGATATTGCGATCCCGGATGTTTTAGATTGTATAAAAAGCGAAGTTGCTATTCAGGCAAGTGTAAGCGAGGCTGGTGATAACTTTTCATCAACATGGATGAGTCAAGATGGGAATATTATTGCGAAATAGTATAACGCCTATGGTAGATGTTGCCGGAAATTATATGTTACAAGTTGTGAATCTCGACAATGGATGCGCTACCGAAATGGATGTTGAAGTGTTGGAAAATAGAGTATTGCCAGAAGTTACGATTGAAGAACCGGAAGCGTTAAATTGTGTAACCCCAGAGGTTGAATTGTTGACAACTGTGAATGCAGCAGGAAATCATGTTTCTTACCAATGGAGTGGAGAACATTTGTTGACGCCATTTAGTAGTGCAGATGCGCTGGTCAATGGTGCTGGAAATTATGAAGTTACGGTTACGGATGAGGTCAATGGTTGTACAACAATCGAGTCCGTCATAGTTGCAGAAAATACCAATGCTCCAACTAGCCTTGAGCTTATCCCGGAGGAGCCTCCTTGTTATAACGAGGAAGGACAAGTTACCATAGAAAGGGTAGAGGGAGGAGAAGGGCCTTATGTGTACTCTTTGGATGGCGGAGAAAGCTTTTGGCCAGAGCCAGTTTTTACAGCACTTGATCCGGGGGAATACGAGATGATCGTGCAGGATGCGATTGGTTGTGAGTATGCACAAAACTTTACCTTACCGAATGCGCAGCAACTGGCCATTGATTTGGATGCGGATGTCAAGATCGAATTGGGGGACAGTTACCAGTTAAATGCTAATATTAATTTTTCGGAATTCTTATTGGAGTCCGTAAAATGGACAAATGGAGAAAGTCTCAGTTGTGATGATTGCCTTGATCCTTTGGCAAAGCCGATAAAAAATACCCTTTATGAAGTTGTTGTTACGCATAACAATGGTTGTACGGTTTCGGATAATGTAAGGATTATTTTAGATCAAGAACGGCCTGTTTTTATCCCGAATGCTTTCAGCCCGAACAGTGATGGGAACAATGAAAATTTTACTATTTTTGCAAAAGAAAAGCAGATTGCGC
>JAHDGC010000551.1:4324-5456 GCA_020627865.1 Saprospiraceae bacterium
TCTGATCTTGGATTGGGGAGCCAGTTTTTTGTTAAAGTTCGGTTTTTACTTGTATTTTTATAATTATGACTATATCTTTGTGTAGACAAAATGTAGTGAAATTTGTTTATAACAATTAATTTATATCTATAGAAATCTTTCTAATCCAACTTTTACTAATTAATAACTTGAATTCGAGATAGGTAGTTTTAATTTTCAATACTTCTAGAAGACAATGCTGTATTAGAGTAGCTGTATTTCTATTGATTGACTTTTTACATCGGTGAAGCATATCTTGATCTTAACAATAACGGGAAATTATTGTTTGCAATAAAATCGGCAAGCAATAGTGGGCGCGTCGTGTTGTATGTTTTGTTTAAGTATGCATATTGTTGTGTATGCTATAGCTAATTGTTTCGATTAACTTGTCACTGAACATTTTGTACTTTTTATCATTTTAAATAACTAAGCTAATGAAGTTACCACATTTTTTTTATTTATTGTTGTTAATTTTGATAGCAGGATGCAAGGGGTGTGATCCTGATTTAGAATTAAATAATGCGAATGCCGATCCAAGTATGTTAGACATAGAACTATTCGGAACCGATATTGGTTTGGAGATTGAAGCGGCTTTTGGAGCTGGGTGTGATCACCCTCGTGATTTTAATGCAGATGTTGAGATTTTAGTGAGAACAGCAACATGGGAAAATGGCACAGCTACAATAGATCCAACGCCTTATTATGAGTATGATGATGAGGCAAGTTTTTGGACTAACAATAGTTTTAATGAAGGAACTATTTTTCAAATTGAGGTTCCGGAGACAGGGGGATATGCTATTTTAATGGAAATAGAAATGCATGATTGCAGTATCTGTTGTCACGGTCCGGATGAAAGGGCTTGTAGTTGGGACACTTTTTGGAACGGAGATATTTTGTATTGTGAATCCGGTAAGCCGCAAGTTGCGATAGAAAAGGTCTTCTCAACGGACACACGTCCTTCAGGAGAATGGCATCCATATAGCGATATTATGGTTCGGAATTGCCGTGCTTGTAGTTGTAATATTCAATGTAATTGATTGAGTATGTGTGAAGATTTTGCGGGAAATAGGAAAATTTTTCATGTAAAATTTCTGGCTACATAAAATATATTTTT
>JAHDGC010000552.1 GCA_020627865.1 Saprospiraceae bacterium
CATTTCTCATATTATTCAAAAAACTAAATTTAAACAGCTTCTTAAAATCAAAGATTTGTTTCCTCTGTTCTTCGGTTTTGCGGGTTTTCGCCCCTATTTGGATATAGTGTCATCAGATGTCTTTCCTCGGGATCGTTGACGTCACCATTTATAATGGTGGTACTGATAACGGCTTGACTCCTTTCGACTTGTGCCGCTATTCCCTGCATAAAAATGCCTTCTTCGAGTTTGTAACGGGAATTGGTACGCAACTGTTCCACCAGTTCCATCTGTACATCAACTACTCTAGGTGCAATGCTACTGTGCAGTATCATTTCACACTGTGGCGTAACTTGTTTGGGTTCCGCCTTTGGGGTTCGGTTTTTGGAAAACTTATCCCTTTGTTTTTGTGGGATAAGAGCTAGTAATTTCCTCCAACTCCACCGTGCGATTCTGTTCAGCTGATACTTAAAGTTCATTTTTATACTTTGAGCTGCATAAAAAAGTGATTTTGCCTTCGCATACCTTCCAGCTTCCTAAAGGATTGCCATCGCACGAATCACTATTTCATACAAATTAGAACTATTCATCGTAATAAACTTACCCAATCTCCAAGATAAGCAAAAATTCTGGAAAAATATTTCACGGCTTTTTTATCTATTTCGCCTTTTACCGGATTATACAATACTCTCAAAGAGATTTTATTCTTCAATTTTACATCTACCACACCGGAGACTTGATCTATATTGACCTTAAACCGACCGCTAAAAACCAATCTAAGGGCTTGTCCTCGGACAATGCCAGAAAGCACAAACATATTCATATCGAACCGCCGCCCCTTCTTGATCCGGTATATCGAACCGCCGCCATCCATAGATTGTAGGAAGACTTCTCGAACATCACTTTCTGAGTAGCCATCCAGTTTTCTGGCAATTTTTGCTAATGGTGATCTACCGCGCTCCTTCATCTCAGCTTCCAAAAAGTCCGCCTGTTGTTTATCCTCATCGTCAAAAGTCTCTTGCTCTACGACCATTTTCTCTTCCATCAAACACTGTAAAAAAGCGGTATATAAATCTCCTTGCACCAAAAAATCAGGCGGGGCCATTTTCATATTGGTAATGATATGTTTTTGGCTGTGTGTAATATTAAAATTCATTTTTAACTCAAAAAGTTCCTGTTTTTCTTCCATCGCCAATGTTCCATCTTCTTCCAATCTCAATACGACATCTGCCTGAAAATTTTGAATATCATACTGCAACATGCCTTGTCTGTACAGTGCCGTTGCATTCCGGAATCTCTGTTGCTGATCCCGAATTTTCGTATTTTGTAAACCATGAAAACAACTCAGTAACAACCGGATCATTTGGTGCACTTCGTTTGTTCCATTATTGATTTGTGTATCACTCAGACTAAGCGATACACTATCTTCATCCTCGTTGTTGTTGGCTGCTATCCAATTTTTCAGTTCTTCATTATAGGCAAAAAAACTTTGGGCATCTGTCCCTAACTTTTTATTTTTCACATTATCCAAAAAGCCAGCATAAGGGACATTCCAGAAATACAAATCCGGCAAAACATTGTTTGACATAAGCCGGTCTGAATTTTCGGGATCAATAAAGGGTACCGGTTTTAGATCAAACTGGATCGCGGCTTTCATCAAGATGCGCTCTTCCTGCTCCAATCTGTTAAAAACAAAGAGAAAAGTTTTCTTGTTTTTTTTAGTAATAAAAAAGTTAAACTGAAAATGTGTACTTTTAATAACATACCGTTCCCGAAAGGCAGGGGATTGTATTTCCCGCAAGATAGATGCCCGCAACAATTCATCATCAACCTTACCCAAAGCGGTTATGCTTTCGGCGAGGTAAGATGGGAGTTTTGTTAGGGAATAGTTGCTCATGGTTGTTAACCTATTTCTTCGTCAGTCAAAGACCGTTATAATGGTGTCGGTACGATGTACTTAGGTTGCATAAATCCTATACATTCAATATCGCCATCTGCTTTGCAGCCAGTCGTTGTACAAATTTCTGCAAATGCCCTTGTTGCTCTAATGGTTTTGCCTTAAGGTCATAGCGCATAACGGCCTCGATCGTTTTTTTATCTTCATCAAGCAACCAAACCCCCACCTTATTGTTAGCATTCGTCTGATCGTCCACAGATTTACCATCGGCGAAAAGAACGATAAACTCCGCAGGCTCGGAAGTCGCCCAGAAAACAACCTGATTTTTATTTTCTGGTAACAACAGCAGGTTCAATTGTTTTTTAAGTTTGGCATTGGCAGAAGTCACGGCGGAGGTAAGCGCCTTGAATAAATTTTCCCGTTGGGCAGTATTAAAGACAAACTGAATACTCGGAATGCTATCTTGTAAGCTACTCTGAAATTCAGGCGTCACGGGAACAGCTGCAATTTCGACATTGATACTTTGTTGGTTAATTTTTTTGGCCTCACTTTCTTTGGCGTAAAGCAAAACATTAATCTTTTCCTTTCCGGTAGTTTCTATCCCCAACTTGAATTCCGCACTAATTTTCGGAATACGAAACATCGTTCTCGGGATCATCGGAAGATCTTTAATTTTTCGCAAATAATTGAGTGACTGCTGGTCGAGTGCTTCCTGAGAACGGACAACCGATTCTCCAACATCGGAAAGGAACTGGGCAAAACCAGTGCCGGCAGTTTCTGAAGAAGATACGTCATCATCCGCAGTCCTTACGGCAACAGTATCCGTCATCTGATCAACAGCTTTTTGCATTCTCCCCAACAGCTTGGTTGCATTATCCTGAAAATAGGCCAACTGAGATTCATCTAAGCTAGCATCCGTATTCAGCATATTCAGGATGGTTTGTAATTTACCGACATTAGTCAATAAATCTTTTTTGAGACCCTTAACTGTAGATAGATCGAAACTCATAGAATTGTTATGGTATATTTTTTTGGGTAGAGACACAATGCATTATGTCTCTACCCAAAAACACAAAAAAATTATGCCTGACTAGTTTCCGGAACCTTTTTAATAGGATCAGCGGGTTTGTTCACCAAATGTTCAAAAATCCTTCCGGATGCAGCATAAATTTCGGAGTCTACTTTGGAATAAGCCGGTAATTCTAGCGCTTTTTTGTTCAATTTTGCCGCCTGACTCAACAATGATTTTACAACCGTCAAATCTGCGGGGACAGCATGCAAAACCGTTCGGACTTCGGCGGCAGCTCTGTAATCATATCCGAAGGCAGAACTCATCGCAGCCGTTATGGCCATCGCTCCGACGTCTGCTCCGAGTCCGATTTCCTCTGACCGAGAGAAAGTCTGTGCCAGATCCATGCGAACCGTGAGCGTCGTTTCTGTGAATTGATAGCGAGAAGGAGCAAGCGCTACTATCAGGCTTTCGATGACGGATTGAAACTTTTCAAAGTTTTCATCAGACGGGTCTGTGCTCCCCATCAATGATTTGGCTTGTGCGATTAATTTTTCAACATTCTCCAAATAATCGAGATTGAAGGCCTTTTGTGCATTAGCAATACTTAAACCCAGTGCGCCAATAATACTGGGCACGCTGGAAAGGTCTTTTAATAATTCATTGGCTTTTCCTGACATAAATTTTCTATTGAGTGTTATTGATGATCAAGATTGATATTTTCTTGTGTGACCTGAATCGTCATTTGCGAGCTTTGGTTATCTTCCTCAGAAAAAAGAACCGCATACTGCAAAGGGATCGTATTGATTTGCAAATCAAATCCTTTCTCCCTAGAGGTTTTTATCCGAAAACGACAAGTCATTTCATATGTTTCAAGCAATGTTCTGTTTGGTATCAAGGCTTGCTGAAAGGCAGCTAGATGATCTGGATTAGACTGATATTGATCTATGAATAAGTTTAGCTGTTTTAAGAATTCATCATTATAATGTTCCTGTATTTTTACAGCTTGATTCACCTGTTTGGTGATAAATTGCCTTATTGGAGCATTCACATTCATCTGGCCAAGTTACATATTTAAAGCCAAAATAATGTATTATTTATAATAAAACAAATATAAAAATAAAAATCAATGAATATATATTGTAGCGCTGCAAACATAACGCTCCTAGAGCTTTACCAATTTCACAATTCTATCCGTACTCCCTATTTGCAAAACGACAAAATACATGCCTGCCGGATAATGCGCCAACTCATCTACAACGATTTTTTTTGCAAAAGAGCTATTTCTTAACAATTTATTTCCATAAGCATCATATATCGTATAATCATCTACATCCGAGCGGGTTTCGATGGTAAAATTATCCAGGAAAGGATTGGGATACACGAAATAGAGGACATTAGATTGGATTTTTGTCTCGCAATTATCTTCGGCATTATTAATCAAATCTGAACGAAGTTTTTCCAGATTACTCCGCATCACCGCAACTTGCATCGGCGTGAACATCAATAAACAGGGATCATTGACATAATCCATATAGTTGACATACATATCGCTGGAATTACAACTGAATTTCCTCCCTGTCGGGCAGCCATAATAGGGGCCTTCCTGATTGGGTGTGTCTGCTATCCCATCATCCGAACTGCATCCCAATGGTTCTCCTTCATCGTTATTTTCGCCCCAAATATGATACAATCCAAGGTAATGACCGATTTCATGAACCAATGTTCTCCCCCTGATATCGCCCCCTTTTCTACCGAGGTATTTATAATCTAAAACAATTCCATCGGCATTACTATGCAATATAGGTTCAGCAGGTAGATGAGAGTAACCGATATAATTGCCGGGCAAATCAATCACCCAAACATTCAGATATAATTTAGTATCCCAAGCGGTAAAAGGCTTTATGTCCAGTTCGATATAATCGATGCGTTTTTCTTGTCCCTCT
This sequence comes from Saprospiraceae bacterium, assembly GCA_020627865.1. Lineage (GTDB taxonomy): Bacteria > Bacteroidota > Bacteroidia > Chitinophagales > Saprospiraceae > JAHDGC01. The sequence continues at coordinate 4,832 of JAHDGC010000552.1, forward strand.
GGATAATTCAGAACATCCCAAGTTACCCCAGCCAAACAAAATTCAATTCCCACATCGGCTCCCAAATGCTGAAATTCATACGGGATAGCAGCTATATCATCATGGGTAAACCGAAAATCTTCATTCAATATTTCAACCTGCTCGATCACCTCATCTTTAGAAACCAAGTCATCCTCTTCCATTTTTTTTATAATATGAAATACAATCGGAATTTCGTAAATATCATTCGTTCTGGTTATAACCTCATTGGATACATCAGGCATTTGATAGGTGGCATAGTCAAAATGTTCAAATCCACATTCTCGCAATGATTCTTTTTGGGCAACTAGAAAAGTAGGCAAAATAGTAACGAGGCCAAACAAGGCAACTATTATTTGATTTGGCATCGTTATTTTATTTAGCCATCGGTTCAATTGCAAATCGTGTTTTTTCTTCATATTTCCTAGCTTGTTTTACAAAGATACGGATATTAAGCAACAAAGGGAAAATTAGAAAGTAGAAAATGCGCACAACGTCGTAAGCATTACGACACTAAAGTTACGACCATTCGGATATAATATAATCCGCTATCTCAAACACGTTTTTAAAAAAAATTACTTATTTTCGCCATTCAAAATATC
>JAHDGC010000553.1 GCA_020627865.1 Saprospiraceae bacterium
TCTGGCTCTGTAGAAATTGCACCCAACATAGGACTTTCCGACGCCATTTGTGATTTAGTCAGCTCAGGAAGCACCTTGTTTAAAAATGGATTGAAGGAGGCCATTACGATCCTCACTTCGGAAGCTTGTTTGGCAAAAAATAAAAATCTTACGCCCGAAAAGAATGCGATTCTCGACAAACTTCTTTTCAGAATGAATGCCGTATTAAGGGCCAAGAATACCAAGTATGTTATGATGAATGTACCCAATGAAAACATCGATGCCGTAACGAATATTCTCCCTGTACTCAAAAGTCCAAGTATCATTCCTTTGGCAACTCCGGGTTGGAGTTCTCTACATACTGTTATCAATGAAAAAGAATTTTGGGAAGTTATAGACCAGCTCAAAAAGGCAGGTGCTGAAGGCATTCTTGTTATGGGCATTGAAAAAATGGTTGTATAAATTTTTGAACGACATTAAAACAACATAATACTTACATCATTATGAATTATTATAACAGTCCGGCAAGGCAAGAATGGGAAAAAATTGCACTTCGCCCTACTATCCTCAGAGCAGAAATGGCAGATACCATTAAGATGGTATTTGAAGCTGTAAAATCAGAAGGAGATGAGGCACTTAAAAGATTTACTCTCGCTTTTGATAATGCCCATCTGGATACTTTCCAAGTGGATACAGCAGCAATAAATGCGGCAACGACACTGGTTAATCCTGCACTGAAAGATGCTATTCTTGCGGCGAAGCGCAATATTGAAAAATTCCACAATAGCCAGCGGATTACGAAGACAAAGATAGAAACTACCCCGGGTGTATTGTGTTGGCAAGAATCTCGTCCGATAGAAAAAGTAGGTTTATATATCCCCGGCGGAACGGCTCCATTGTTCTCGACAGTGCTTATGCTTGGCATTCCGGCAAAGCTGGCCGGTTGCGAGGAAATTATCCTTTGCACGCCTCCCAATCAAAAGGGAGAGATTAATCCTGCTATCTTATATACGGCAAGTCTTGTTGGTATTGATAAAATTTTTCGGCTTGGCGGTGCGCAGGCTATCGCTGCCATGACTTTTGGAACGGAGAGTATTCCCAAAGTTTATAAAATTCTAGGTCCCGGCAACCAATACGTAACCGCGGCCAAAGAACTAGCGTCCAGATTGGGAACGGCTATTGATATGCCAGCGGGCCCATCAGAACTCATGGTTATTGCAGACGAAACTGCTGATCCAGCTTTTGTCGCCGCTGATTTACTTTCACAAGCAGAACACGGAACGGATAGTCAGGTTATTTGTTTGGCCAATAGTACGGAATTGCTCAAAAAAATTGAAGCCGAAGTCCAGATTCAAATTCAAAAATTACCTCGAAAAAGCATTGCAGAAGGCGCACTAGAAAACTCAAAATTCATCTGTTTTGAAAACGCAAAAGACACCATTGATTTTTGCAATCTTTACGCACCAGAACATCTTATTATAGCTGTAGCGGATATGGATTTTTATGTACAAAATCTAAATAATGCTGGCTCTGTATTTTTGGGCAACTACGCTCCCGAAAGTGCCGGAGATTATGCTTCTGGAACGAACCATACTTTGCCGACAAATGGTTTTGCCAAGAGTTACTCCGGAGTCAGTTTGGATAGTTTTGTAAAAAAAATCACTTTTCAAGAAATTTCTAAACAAGGTATTTGCAATATTGGTCCGATAGTTGAAAAAATGGCTTTTGCCGAACAGTTGCAAGCCCACAAAAATGCGGTGACCATTCGGTTGGAGGCGTTAGCAAAAGAGTCAAGAGAAGAGAGTCAAGAGCAGAGAATCGAGCGTTAAAAGAAGGACATATACAGCACTTAGTACATTGTTATTTATAATAAAAATTATTCAAGTTTATAAAATAAAATAATGGATATAAAAAAGCTTGTTAGAAAAAATATATTAGACCTCAAACCCTATAGTTCTGCGAGAGATGAATTTAAAGGACAGGCAGATGTATTTCTAGATGCCAATGAAAACCCATTCGACACATCGTGTAATCGCTATCCTGACCCTTACCAGAAAACAGTAAAAATTGCGTTAGAAAAAATAAAAGCAGTTCCAACCCAAAACATGTTGTTAGGAAATGGCAGTGATGAAGTGCTTGATTTAATCGTCAGGGCATTTTGCGAACCCGAAAAAGACAATATCGTCATCACTCCTCCGACTTATGGTATGTACAAAGTTATTGCAGACATCAATAACGTGGCTTGCAAAGTCGCGTTATTGGATGAAGATTTTTCACTCAATACAGATCGGATACTAAGCGCTGTTGATCAAAATTCTAAAATACTGTTTCTTTGTTCCCCGAACAATCCAAGTGGGAATATTTTCGATGAAGAGCGGGTAGACTTTTTACTAAAAACATTTAAAGGGATTGTAGTCATTGATGAGGCTTATATTGATTTTTCAGCAGCCGTTTCTTGGAGTAAAAAACTGGATCAATATCCCAATCTCATCGTTTGCCAAACCCTTTCTAAAGCATGGGGACTAGCAGGTATTAGACTTGGAATGTGTTTTGCATCCGACTTTATTATTTCTATTTTAAACAAGATAAAAGCACCTTACAATGTCAATATTTTAAGTCAGCAAACAGCTTTGAAATATTTGTCCGATGAAAAAAAGTATCAAGAAAAATTAGCTATCCTTTCGGAAGAAAAATCAAAGTTAAAAACGGCATTGAATGGACTGCCCTTTATCCAAAAGGTATATCCTTCTTCCGCCAATTTCTTTTTAATCAAAACGATGGACGCCAATCAAATTTATAAAACCCTTACTGCAAAAGGGATCATCATTAGGAATCGCTCCAAGCAGCCAAGGTGTGAAAATTGCCTTAGAATTACAGTAGGAACACCGGAACAAAATGGAAAATTGATTAAGGCCTTGCAGGCTATTCAAGAATCGGTCATCTTATAAACGAAGTAAAGGAAAATTTTGTACGCGCACACCCTGCATCCTAAAACCTACCTGTTCCTGCGGACACGCAGGCAGGGGGATGCCATCCCGCAATTTCCTTTTACTCCCAATGCTACAAAAAAACAATACAATTACAATACCATAAAAAATGAAAAAAATACTTTTTATAGATCGAGATGGCACATTGGTTATTGAGCCACCTATTGATTATCAACTGGACAGTTTGGAAAAGTTAGAATATTATCCCGGAGTCTTCCAGTATCTCAGCAGAATTGTGAAGGAAACAGATTTTGAACTCGTCATGGTTACGAATCAAGATGGGCTTGGAACGGATAGTTTTCCAGAAGATACTTTCTGGCCAGCGCATAATAAAATTATTCAGGCTTTTGAAAATGAAAATATTACTTTCGCCGAAGTTTTCATTGATAAAACTTTCCCCGCAGATAATGCCCCAACCCGCAAACCGGGCACGGCCATGCTTACCCAATACATGGACGGCAGCTATGATTTAGCCAATTCTTTTGTACTTGGAGATCGGATCAGCGACATGCAACTGGCTCAGAATCTGGGTTGTCAGGGCATTTTAATCGCAGAAAAAAACAAGACTTTTACAGAGACGCCACCCATTGCACTGCAAACCGCGTCTTGGGCAGACATATACAGCTTCTTAGTCGCGGGAGCTAGAACGGCAAAGGTACACCGCAAGACCAAGGAAACCGATATTCTTGTCGAGTTAGACTTGAATGGGACAGGCAAAGCAGATATTAATACCGGGATCGGATTCTTTGACCATATGTTGGAGCAGTTATCTAGACATGGATTGTTGGATTTAAAAATATCTTCAACAACAGATTTACATATCGACGAACATCATAATATCGAAGATACGGCCATCACGTTAGGAGAAGCTTTTCATAAAGCATTGGGCAACAAACTGGGCATAGAACGTTATGGGTTTTGCTTGCCAATGGATGATTGTTTGGTACAGGTTGCTATTGATTTTGGAGGTCGGAACTGGTTGGTTTGGGATGCCGATTTTAAGAGAGAAATGATTGGAAAAATGCCAACGGAAATGTTCTTCCACTTTTTCAAATCGTTTACTGATGCGGCCAAATGCAATTTAAACATTAAGGCTGAAGGGCAAAATGAGCATCATAAAATCGAGGCCATTTTCAAGGCGTTTGCTAAGGCGATTAAGATGGCGGTGCAGCGAGATCCGGAAAGGTTGATTTTGCCGAGCACGAAGGGGGTTTTGTAATTTCATGTTTTCCGGTCAAAGCCTGCCTGGCAAGCCACGCAGACAAGACCGGTACTTTTATCCGCGTACAACAATCCTTTGGATATGTTGTAGCAAACAGAAACAAAAAAAAGTAAAATGAGAAATAATATTGTCATTATAGATTATGGTTCTGGGAATATTCGTTCCGTAAAATTTGCATTGGAGCGGCTAGGATATGATGGGCAGTTGACCGATGATCCAGATCGGATTTTGAATGCGGACAAGATAATTTTCCCCGGTGTTGGGCATGCCAAATCGGCGATGGAAAAATTGCGCTCTAAACAATTAGACAAGGTGATTCCGCAACTTCAACAACCCGTTTTGGGCATTTGTCTTGGTATGCAGTTGATGTGTGCGTTTAGCGAAGAAGCAAATACGGAATGTCTCGGTATTTTTCCATTATCGGTAAAAATATTCCAAACAAGACTTAAGGTTCCCCATATGGGTTGGAACCAGATTCAAAATTTAAAATCACCTTTATTCAACAATATCCCCGAGGATGCATTTGTATATTATGTACACAGTTATTATGTAGAAAGCTCTCCCCATACAATTGCATCGACCCATTACGAAATGGATTTTTCTGGTGCCTTACAAAAAAACAATTTCTATGCCTGCCAGTTTCACCCTGAGAAAAGTGGTAACTACGGGCAGCAAATCTTAAAAAACTTTTTAGCCTTATGATAAGAATTATTCCCGCTATTGATATCATCGACGGCAAGTGTGTCCGCCTGAATAAAGGAGAATATGCCTCGAAGAAAGTTTACAATGAAAACCCGCTTGACGTTGCGATTTCTTTTGCAGATAGTGGATTAGAATTTTTGCATCTTGTTGATCTTGATGGTGCCAAAGCTGGCAAAATTGTGAACTGGAAAATACTGGAAACGATTGCCTCAAAAACAAATTTAAAGGTTGATTTCGGCGGTGGTGTTCGTACGGCAACAGATATTCAAACAGCCCTCGACTCCGGTGCGAAACAGGTGAATTGTGGCAGTGTCGCGGCAAAAAAACCGGAAACATTCAAACAATGGTTACACGAATTTGGGACAGAAAAATTAATCCTTTCCTCTGATGTTAGGGCTGAGAAAATTGCCATCAATGCTTGGCAGGAAAACACAAGCATCAACATCTTTGATTTTATCTTGCAATTCCAAGAAGCAGGTCTGCAATATATTTGCTGTACGGATATTGAAAAAGACGGAGAGCTGAAAGGCAGTTCTATTGATTTGTACAAA
>JAHDGC010000554.1 GCA_020627865.1 Saprospiraceae bacterium
TTACTTCAACATGATGAGTTATGATTATGAAGGGGGATGGTCTGATAATGCGGGGCATAACTCTGCACTTTATGGTAGCCTAAGCTGGGATAATACTTTTAATTTTCTAATCAATACGGCTGGTGTTTCTCCGGCCAAGATCAATATGGGTACGGCCTTTTACGGAAGGGGTGTTGAGACCAATGGTGCAGCGAGCCTCGGTGCGCCGACAGTGAAAACAGCCGCAACCGTCCAGCCGGATGGCCCAATCATGACGGCTTCTGATTTTACCAACTGGGGAGCTTTTGACGGAACACCGATGTATTATTACTTAAATGATGTTATTACAAATCCTGCAAATGGCTGGACACTCCACTGGGACAATGTGGCAGAGGTGCCTTATGCAACAAATGGCAATTATTTCCTCAGTTATGATGATGAACAATCTATCGGATTGAAAGCAGAATATGTGAATGATAATAATATTGCCGGTGTAATTATCTGGACAGCTTTTGGAGATTGTCAGATTGGCCCGATACAAGATTCTGGTTGCGACAAGTTTAAATACGCGCCCACAACAACGACTCCTTTGGTCAATAAATTAAATGAAGTTTTTGCTAGTGGATCTTTTCCCCTTGCTATAACAACTGTCGACGAATCTTGCACCGGGAGTGCAGATGGCTCAGCAACGGTCACGGCCTCCGGTGGTGTTGCTCCTTATACTTATGCTTGGAGCAACGGTGCCACTAGTGCTACCGCTACTGGTTTGACAACGGGAAATTATATCGTTACCATAACAGATGTTAATGGGGATACTGGAGTAGCAACCGCTACCATCGGTAGTGCGGGTGCCATGACTTTAAGCACCTCGGTCACAAGTGCCAGTTCAGGTGCTTCGGATGGCGCGATTGACCTTGCCGTTTCCGGTGGTACGCCATCTTATACTTATGCTTGGAGCAACGGTGCGGCTACAGAAGACCTTGCCAACTTGGCCGTGGGCACTTACACCGTTACGGTTACGGATGCAAATGGTTGTACGGCTACCACTTCGGCAACGATTGATGATGTGGATTGTACTACGGCAACTACTGCCGATCACAGCAAACAAATCATAGCCTACTTTACCCAGTGGGATGCGTGGAAAGCGGCAAATGCGGGGCTGCCCGCACAAGGAGTTTACAACCAGCTGAACGTAGACTATTCTCAATATACGATGTTGAACTGGTCTTTCTTCGGGGTAGCTAATGATGGCTCCTTGCATAGTGGAGACCTTAGAAATCCAGATCTGTATATGGTTGGGGCAGAGCAGCAACCCGGTGAAATGTTCATGACTGACTTGACTTCTAGTTGGGATCTTTGGTTGTTTGATGGATGCGACGGGACACCTGGGCTTAAAACGCTTTGCCAGCAAAACAATGTCAAGATGATGGCCTCTATCGGTGGATGGAGTATGTGCAAGCACTTCCCTGAAATGGCGGCGAACCCAACCATGCGTGCGACCTTTGTTGCAGATTGTGTCGAACTGATAAACATGGGCTTCGATGGTATCGACCTCGATTGGGAATACCCGAACAACCCCGGAATGAATATCGAGGATTACAGTGCAGCAGATTATACGAATTTTGCCGTCTTGGTAGAAGACATCCGTGCGGCTATCGGTCCGGATAAATGTATCACGGCTGCTTTCTCTGCCAGTCCGTCTAACCTCAATGGTTTTGACTGGCCTCGTTTAGCGGCTGCTATGGATTACTTTAACATGATGAGTTATGATTATGAAGGGGGATGGTCTAATAATGCAGGGCATAACTCCGCGCTTTATGGCGCTGGTCCATGCTGGGATAATACCTTCCAACATATGGCGAGCTTGGGCGTTGATCCTGCAAAGATAAACATGGGTGTTGCTTTTTACGGAAGGGGTGTCGTTACAAATGGAGCCGCGAGCCTCGGAGCAACAACCGTCAAAACTAATGTTACGGTTCAACCGGATGGCCCAATTAATACCGCAGCAGATTTTACCAACTGGACAGCCTTTGACGGGGCGCCTTTCTATGATTATTTAAATAATGAAATCAGTGGTAATGGCTGGACGAAGCATTGGGACGATGTTGGGAAAGTACCTTATGCAACGAATGGTAATTATTTCCTCAGTTATGATGATGAAGAGTCTATGGGCTTGAAGGCACAATATGTTGTAGATAACAATCTTGCTGGAGTCATCATCTGGAATATTTTTGGAGATTGGGATGTGGGAGCGGTTACTACTACAAATTGCGACAAGTTGCCGGAGTGTTCGGTAACGACACCTTTAGCTAATAAGTTAAATGCCGTCTTTGCTGGATGTGGAGACTTAGGGGTACTATTTACTAATGTCCTGGATGAGTCTTGTTCCGGTGGTGGAGATGGTGCTGCAACAGCCGATGCTTCTGGCGGAACTGCACCTTATACCTATGCCTGGAGCAATGGTGCGACTGGTGCAACAATCACAGGTTTGGCGGCAGGAGATTATACCGTAACCGCAACGGATAGTGGTGGCTTGACCGGAGTGGCAACGGTTACGATCGCAGGTGCTGGTGGACTTACTTTAAGTACATCTGTTACCAACACAAGTGCTGCTGGTGCTACAGACGGTGCCGTTGATCTTACCGTTTCCGGTGGTGCTGCACCTTATACTTATGCTTGGAGCAATGGTGCTAATATAGAAGATATTTCTGGTTTGGCCGCAGGTACTTACATGGTTACCGTTACGGATGTAAATGGTTGTTCCGCTACAGCTTCAGCGACAGTTGGTGGTTGTGACAGTGGCGGCGGTGGCAGCAATAGTGGTACTTACTTGGTCGGCTATTGGCACAACTGGGACAATGCGAGTGCACCTTATATGTCTCTAGATCAAGTTGATCCTCGTTACAATGTGGTGAACCTTTCTTTTGCCATACCAAGCGCGGGCAACGATTATGATATGATCTTCCCATTGTGTTGTGGAGAAACACAAGCAGGGCTTATCAGTAAAATTCAAGCCTTACAAAGTAATGGTGTTATCGTCAACATCTCCATTGGAGGTGCCACTGACCCAGTTCATATTACCAGTGCAGCAGAACAAGCGACCTTCATTTCTACCATGAACAACATCATCAACACCTATGGTTTTGATGGCTTAGATATTGACTTGGAAGGGGCTTCTATTTCTATTTCAGGTGGTACAATTGCCAATCCTGTAGATGCAGAACTGATTTATTTTATCGAAGCCATTCAACAAATTCTTGTAGATTATCAAGCAACCAACGGAAAGAAAATGTTCCTTTCTGCCGCTCCGGAAACGGCCTTCGTGCAGGGCGGTATGTCCGCATGGGCTGGTGGTATTTGGGGAGCTTACCTTCCGGTATTGGATGCTTTGAGAAATGATATGGACTTACTACATGTACAATTATACAACAGCGGTTCCATGTACGGCATTGATGGTGGCATTTATACCCAAGGGACAGCCGACTTCATTGTTTCACAAGTAGAGGCCGTTATTGCCGGGTTCAATACCGGAGGTGGTTTCTTCAATGGATTCCCAGAGGAGAAGGTTGCCGTTGGATTGCCTGCCTGTCCGAGTGCGGCAGGTGGTGGTTTTACCAATACGGCTACTGTTGCTGATGCTGTGAACTATATTCTGGGCAACGGCCCGCAGCCGGGTAGCTATACCTTGCAAGGTGGTCCTTACCCAAATATGGCTGGAATGATGACTTGGTCAATCAACTGGGATGAGGCCAGCAGTTGTAACGCAAGTTCCTATGAATATGCCGCGAACTTTGAATCTATTTTCGGAGCGGCCTCCGGTGGTGGCACTGGCTCGAACTGTGACCTGATCGTAGATGTTACCGCTACTCAAAATACATCTTGCCCGGGATCTGCAGATGGTTCTGCAACAGTCAGTGCTTCCAATGGAACTTCTCCATATGCTTATGCTTGGAGTGATGGTAGTACCGGAGCGACGAACAGCGGTCTGGCCGCCGGAACTTATACTGTGACTGCAACGGATGCTAACGGCATTACGGGGCAGGCAACGGTCACTATTTCAGGGGCAGCGGGAACTGAAGTTCCTGATGTACCTGCTACACTTGATTTGTGCAATATGGTACCAGAAAGTATCACCGTAGCGAATGCAGCCAGCTTCCCAGCAGGAACAACTTGGGAATGGTACCTCGACGGTGTATTGTTAGCGGGAGCAACCTCAAGTACTTATGCAAATGTCAGCAGTGCCGGAACCTATATGGTTATGGCTACCAGTGGGGCTTGTACTTCCGAAGCAAGTACGGTTGTAACTTCCAGTTTACCAGCTCCAATTGATGGCTCCGGTTGTGCAGGGGAAGCCATTACTCTAGCTGTTGATCCTGCTACGGGCGTCGGTCCATTCAATTGGTACAATGCTGCATCAGGAGGAACATTGTTAGCAACCGGAAGCTCCTTTACAACACCACCTTTGAGTAGTACAACAGCTTATTATGTTGAGGATGCAGGTGCTACTGGCGGTGGTGGTGGCGATATCATCACTGGCCCTCCACCAACAGGAAATGGCATGACTTCCTTGAATGCTTGGGCAGGGGCATCAGAAATTATTTTTGATGTAACGAATACCATGACTTTGAAAGGGTTTAGTGTAGCTCCAATTATCTGGAATTGTCCAGGGACATTCACTGTAGAAATTCGGAGTGCTTCTAGTACCTTACATACGGAAACCTTTGTTTTTGATGGCGGAGCTTTACCTTGTAGTGCTACGGGTTTGAATGATCCTGTTGCATTAACGTTGTCTACTGCTGTTACCCTTACACCTGGAGTGGGATATAAAATTGCATCTACTGGGCCAATTGGTCTAGGCCATTGGGGAATTGCTCCTTACCCGATGGTTTATGATGATTTTACCATCACGGGAGGGAATGCCGGAACAACTTATATGGCGGTTTATGATTGGGTGTTGGAAGGTGGCCCATCGGGATGTGCTGCGAGGGTTCCTGTTGTGGCGACAGTGTTAGAAGCTAGTGATCCTGCTTGTAGTGGCTGTCCAGTGGCGGGTACTACTTGTGATGATGGAGATCCCAATACTACAAATGATATGGAAGATGGTAACTGTAATTGTGTGGGAGAGCCTATTGGTTGTCCAGACCATTTGATAAAAGATGCGATTTACATCAATCCAAATACCTATCATGCTAATATTTCGGTTTCCTCTGCTGGAAAAGTAGAAACAGGAACGGAAGTCAACTTCAGGGCAGGAGATCATATTATCATGGGTGCTGGATTTGAGGTAGAGTTGGGCGCTGAATTTTCTGCCGACATTGAAGCTTGTCCCGCAGCAGTTGCACCTGAAGAAACATCGGATGCACCGGAGTAATCCTTTGTACTGAATTGAGATAAACTGTTACAACGAATTTGGAAATTTTGGTTATATATTCTTCTTTGATTGGGTTAGAAAAGTGAT
>JAHDGC010000555.1 GCA_020627865.1 Saprospiraceae bacterium
TCTTTCAAGATTATGTTGCTAACCTTTGTTTAACAACTTTGATAATACAAATATCGGATGTTTTACCCTTGTGGCAAAATACAAAATGGCCTAATTGTGAAATAAAATTCAATGGATACAAGAAAGGCAAAACACCATAAAACACTAACAATCAAACATTTAATAAAATAAAAACAATTAGATTTGTGAAAAAATAAATTAAAAATCCATTAAAATTGCCCTATATTTTTCTAAAAAAAAGATCATTTTTCCGAAAAAAAGTTCAAAAAAAGTTGAAAAAGATCATTTTCCAAGGGCTGAAAACATGAAGAGCAATGTGATTTTACGTGATTAGGTTGACTAAACTTGCTTATTCAAATGATTGGTTGATTAATTTTTAGGTTCAGAACAATCAGAAACAGAAGTTTAGTAAACCTCAACCTAAAATGTAGCGTATAAATATGAGGTCGCAAGTATCGGGGACGCAAGCATTACGTCCTTACATCTTGTTTATGTACATTTGTGGAAAATTATGGGATGCAAAGCATTACGTCCCTACCTAAAATTTATTTTCATGTATAAATCGCTTTTTACCCTTTTCCTCTGCCTGATTGTTTTATTTTCTTGTAGAAAAAAGGATGATTTTATTACAAATAGTGATGCCAAGCTCGAATTTTCTGTTGACACCCTGCATTTCGACACCGTTTTCACCACGGTTGGTTCGGCAACAAGGATCATTAAGGTATACAATACCCACCGGAAAGATATTCAGATTAGCCGGATTACCGTAAGGGAAAATAACAATAGCCGATTCCGCTTCAATATTGACGGGATTGTTTTCGACGGGGAAGCTACCGATATTGAAATTGCCGGGAATGATAGCCTTTATATTTTTGCGGAAGTTACCGTCAATCCAGATCAAGATACGATTGCTAGCCCATTTGTTATTACGGATGCCCTTGTTTTTGAAACCAATGGGAATACCCAGGAAGTCGTTTTAGATGCTTGGGGGCAAAATGCGAATTATATCCCGAATCGATATAATAATGGCGGGTTGGCTTACTTGAGTTGTGGCCTAGGAGAGGTAATTTGGGATGACCCGAAGCCTTATGTTATTTATGGTATCTTGATCATTGATAGTTGCACCCTTGTTTTGCCGGAAGGCTGCCAGATCTATATTCATGGTGGGCTGGCGAGGCAAGTAGATGAGGAGGGGCAAAGCTCGTTTTATAATGATGGTGCCATGTTGTTTTTTGCCGATGGGAAACTACGGGTAGAAGGCACCAAGGAAAATCCCGTGACCATACAGGGTGATCGGCTGGAAGAAGGCTTCCAAGATGTGTCGGGGCAGTGGGCAGGAATCCGGCTCGGGGCAGGCAGCACGGGAAATGATATTGACCATATGATTTTGAAAAACTCTATCGTCGGTGTTATCGTAGATTCTGCAGCACAGCTTGACATAAAAAACACGCAGATTATCAATACGCAAAGTATTGGCCTTGCCGGATTACATGGGGAGATCAATGCCGCTAATTGCCTTTTTCATTCTAATGGAGCCGGATGCTTGAATATTTTTTATGGGGGCAAATACAATTTTGATTTTTGCACCTTTGCCAGTTATGGTGTGGATGCTGCTGCGGTGCAACTGAGCAATGCCCTTTGTTTGGATCAGTTATGCAGTGAGTTCAGGGCAAATCCGCTGGATGTCACTTTTAGGAATAGTATTATTTTTGGAAGTCGGACGGATGAAATTACCTTGTTTGATCCTACACAAGAAGATGATTTTGTGTATAAAATGGAAAACTGCCTTGTTCGGGTTGATGAACTCACCGGAGAAGATGCCTTCCCTGATTTTTTCGACCATTGTAATCCTTGCCTCAATGAGGGTATTGATGCGCTTGTTTTTCTAGATGTAGATAATGGGGATTTTCACCTCGATTCTTTATCTGTAGTGAATGAACAGGCAGAACCGATACCGGGATTAGAACTAGATTTGGATGGTGTCGTGAGGGATGCGACGAATCCGGACATGGGTTGTTATGAAAATACGTTTTAGTGTAGAGACGCAATGTGTTTTAGTGTAGAGACGCAATGTGTTTTAGCGTGGAGACGCAATGCATTGCGTCTCTACGCTAAAACAGGTTAACAATACTGTTCGTATGCGGCTGCTAGATTTGCTGCTATATTTTCAGCGGAATGCCCTTCGATATTATGTCTTTCGACAAAATGCACCAATTTACCATCTTTAAATAAGGCAATAGAAGGAGAAGACGGTGGATAAGGCAAGAAGTATTCCCGTGCCCGATCCGTCGCCGCTTTATTCACACCCGCAAAAACAGTGGCTTGCCTATTCGGTTTTTTATCCCCCTGCAAGGACATTTTCGCCCCCGGCCTGGCATTTGCAGCCGCACAGCCACAAACAGAATTGACGACAATCAGGGTTGTTCCCTCTTTATTTGTCAGAAATTCATCTACCGCTTCTGGGGTTGCAAGTCCCTCAAAACCATAATCGGTCAGGTCTTTATTCATCGGAGCTACTAATTCTGGTGGATACATGTTATATTTTTTAGATTAAAAAAAATTACTTTTCGCAAAAAAATTGTTAAAACACTACAAAAATAAGCCTTTTATTGGGTTAAAACAATTATTAAATTGTTTGGTTTATTCCCAACTTAAAATCTTGGCAAAATTTTGGGATATATAATGCAAAATCTATACGCGATAATTTTAATGATAAAAAACAAAACATGATGCATGATGGAAAACAGGGCGTGACCTATTGTGGGGAACAGGGCGTAAAACATTACGCCTCTACAGTTTATTTATACCTTATTGTTGGGATTTTGCTTTTCGGCAATGCCTGCACCAAAGATAAGCTTGTCGAACCGGAGCATCCGGATTGCGACAGCCTTACCTACTCTACCGATCTGAAATTGATCATTGATCAATCTTGTGCCTATATTGGCTGTCATGATGGTGTCAGTGAAGCTCCCGGCAATTATGAAAATTACAATGGTATTTTGAATCATCTGGAAAATGGCTCTTTCAAGGATCGTGTTTTTAATAAATTCGACATGCCACCGCCACCGATTGTACTCAGTGCTGGACAATTGGATTCTATTCGTTGTTGGTTGGAAACTGGTTTTTTGCAATAGTGTAGTGATTTGTAAATAATTGATTGATTCGTCCCTGTCTACACAGGCACCTCATATGCAAAACCTACCACTACATAATATATTCAAACTCTGATGAAAATATTTTTAATAATCATAAACTGCTGTATCCTGCCGATCTTTCTGTTGGCACAAGAAATCCCCTCGGAAAGTATTGGCCGAACTTTTAAGGACACACGCATTATTAACACCCATTCTACCGAAGGACTTGCCAAAAAAAAGTTAGATATTCGTATCGGGCATCGCTTTGGTGATCTCAAAGATGGTTGGGAAACCCTGTATGGCCTCGAAAATGCTGCCGATGTTTTGATCGGGGCAGATTATGGTATTACCGACAAATTGATGGTTGGGTTGAACCGGACGAAAGGTGGTGGCCCGCTAACCGCACTGATTAACACTACGGTAAAATACAAGTTACTGAGCCAGAAAGTTCGTGGCGGCACTCCGCTTTCCATTTCTTTGCTGTTTGTCAATACGATTTCAACTTTGAAAAGGGTGGACAATCCAGAGTCGCTTGCTTACTTTGAAAAGTTTCAACATCGGATGAGCTATACTTTTCAGGTGCTGCTTGCCCGGAAGTTTGCAGATGCTTTGAGTTTTCAGCTTACACCTGCCTATACCTATCGGAATCTAGTCAACTATGATGATACCAATGGCATGTTCAGCTTGGGCATTGCCACACGTGTACAGATTACCAAAGTATTGGGGCTAATTGCGGATGCTGCTATCCCTTTTTCTGCTTTGCGGAATGCCGACAATGGTTATTATTTTCCATTGGGTGTCGGGCTGGAAATAGATACGGGCGGGCATATTTTTCAGATTAACCTGACCAACGCTAGGGGAATGGTGTCTACGGATTATTTGCCGCATACTAAATCGAATTGGCTGGATGGAGAGTTTCGGCTCGGGTTTACGATTTCTAGAACTTTTAATTTGTAACACATCTCTCCAGAGACTTGTGCCTCTGGCAATGACATGACGTTCCTACGGAACTCTTTTTCATTAAAAATTCACTCATGAAACTATACGGCATTGCCAGCATAACAATTCTTTTACTTTTCCTTGTTCAAAGTTATTTTTCGGGACAAGAAAAGCTGGTTATTTCTCAGGAAACTTCTGTAGAGAACATTTTAATTAAATTGGGAGAAAAACGAATGGATCACCATTCCAATTTAATTCGTGGTGCCTCCGTGAAAGCCGGAGAGGAATTGGTAAAGTATGGTATTACGAAAGATAAAAATGGGCGGAAGGTCAAAAAACAAAGCAAGCATTTTGTTTGTACTTCTTGTCATAATATCGAGCGAGAAGACCCTGACCTGCGTGTTTCCGATCCACAGGCAAGGTTGGAGTATGTTTATCAAAACGGCTTACCTTTTCTGCAAGGGACAACACTCTACGGAGCCGTCAATCGTTCTTCTTTTTACAACGGGGATTATGAAAAAAAGTATGGCGAACTGACCAAAAAGGCAAGGCATAATTTGCGGGAAGCGATTCAGCTTTGTGCTATAGAATGTTCGCAAGGGAGAAGGTTAAAGAATTGGGAAATTGAATCTATCTTAGCTTACCTTTGGACAATAGACCTCAAACTTGGCGACTTGAATTTGCCTGACGAACTGTTGACCGATATTACATCAGCAATTAAAAATAAAGAAAAAAATAGGGAACTGGCCAAGGCGATCAAGGCACAATATTTATCCGGTTCTCCGGCTACTTTCGTCAAGCCGCCTGAAGATCGTAAGGAAGGTTATGGCCTTACCGGCAATCCTCAAAATGGGGAGTTGGTTTATAAACTCAGCTGCTTGCATTGCCATGAGGATCAACGGTATTCTTTTTTTGAACTGGATGATTCTTTTACGAGCAAGGAACACCTAACAAATCATTTCCACAAGTATTCTAATTATTCTGTTTATCAGGTTGGTCGTTATGGAACGGCGCCGAAGCCGGGTAAAAGGGCTTATATGCCGCTGTATCCGGAGGAGAAAATGAGCAAGCAACAGATGGAGGATTTGCGGGTTTATTTGGAGCAAGGAGCTGAGTAAGGAGTGTTTACTCATTTGCCCAGATATAGATGGGGTTACACTTGTCTGAAATCTATATTTATCTAAACGGCTAAATTAACAAGGAATCTGCATAAAACTCTGTGTAGATCTGTGGTAAAAAATTAACTACAGATTACGCAGATGGCCACAGACCTGT
The DNA here is from genome assembly GCA_020627865.1 of Saprospiraceae bacterium. GTDB lineage: Bacteria > Bacteroidota > Bacteroidia > Chitinophagales > Saprospiraceae > JAHDGC01. The sequence continues at coordinate 5,349 of JAHDGC010000555.1, forward strand.
CTTCGTGCCGATAGGTAGGCAGGTTATGACAATGAATAATCATTGTTTAATTAGCCGTTTAGTATAAATAT
>JAHDGC010000556.1 GCA_020627865.1 Saprospiraceae bacterium
TACAATTATCAGCCGTATTGCTGTCTTCAAAACTGAATGTTACATTGCCACAATCATCCATGGCGCTAGGCATATCAAAAGAGACAGAAGTTTCGCAAGAGATGGTTTTATCTTCCGGTACTGTTGTAAATTGAGGAGCAGTATCATCCAATAAGGTAATGGATGCTGAAGCAGAAATTTCATTGCCACAAATATCCATTACTGTCCAAGTACGGGTTGTTGTTGTTTCACAACCATTTACCACAACATCATCCACATAATCTATAACAACATCATTACATTCATCAACAGCAACAAAAGGATCAAAGTTTACTGACTCAGTACAATCTAAGGTGACATCTTCCGGGATTGCTGTGATTGTTGGAGCTGTTTCATCTCTGCGGACAATCACTTGATCCGCCGTTGTTTGATTACCACAACCATCCGAAACCGTCCAGATTCTGGTAAAGGTTTCTGTACATCCATTTCCAACAATCTCAATATTATCTATGAAAGTAATGTCACTTGCATTACAATTATCGATAGCTTGTGGTGTTCCAAAGGCAGGTATTTCCTCACAAGAAATATTTTCATCTTCTGGGACAAAGGTAAATTCCGGCGCAACAATATCCTGAACAACAATTTGCTGGCTGGCCGAAGTCGTTTGTCCGCAAGCGTCCGTCGCCATCCAAACTCGGGTATGTATAGTTTGGCAACTATCCCCTACTGCATCATCTTCAAATATCAAGCTTAAATCGGTGCAATCATCGGCAGCCATAGCCATGCCAAAAATTAAAGAATCGTTACAAGCAATGGTATCCGGTTCAGGGATAAAAGTGAAATAAGGAGCTGCGGTATCTTCGTAAGTAATCTTTTGGGAAGCCGTAGCGGTGTTGCCACAATCGTCACTGATGTACCAAGTTCTTGTATTACTAAAGAAGCAAGCTTCCTGACTTTCAACATCTAGAAAATTAATGGTCAAGTCATCGTCACAAGCATCGGTAGCCGTTGGCGGTGTAAAGATGATCTCTTCTCCACAATCAATCGTTTTATCATCTGGCAAATTGGTCAACATGGGTTCAACAGTATCCACACGAAGCATGACTATCGAAAAGGAACTTTCGTTACCACATATATCTTTTCCGATCCAAGTACAAATCAGTTGCGTTAAGTAACCATCGGCAAGACAATTATCCGCATCAACAATGGGATCCATCAGCATGACTTGAGGGTTAGGATCACAATTATCTGTTGCACCAAAATCAGAAGCTGCAAAAACCTCGAAGGCATCGCATTCATAAGTTAAGGTATCAAAATTATTTAGGCCAACCAGTACCGGATTGAGGGGCGTCAATACGGGAGGTGTCGTATCCACAACGGTAATCATCTGTGTCAGTGGCTCGCCAGACCAACCACACTCATCCATCAAGATCCACGTCCTTGTAATGTTATAACCTGCACAATAATCTACATCTTCAGCCTCATCAATAAAGGAGACGAAAACACCTCCACAAATATCGGATGCGAGGGGTTCTTCAAAAATCAGCTCATCGTCACAGGACAACGTGAGGTCTTCAGGAACAGTCGTCCATTCAGGAAGCTGGGTATCCACGACTCGGAAGCGTGCTGTTGTAACAATTTCACTACCACACAAATCTGTAGCGATAAAATCCACTTCAAGGCCAGCTGTCCCACCACAGAAGTCGGATAGCGCAGGCTCTGTTGGGTTCGTTGTCCAGACAACGGAGTTGCAAGGGTCAGTTACGGATGCACCACCCATATCAGCAATCCAAGCCTCAAAGATTGGGGTAAAATCTGCACCGCTACACTCAAAGAATAGATCTTCCGCTGGAGTTACTAATGCTATAGGTTCAAGGTTTTCTACGGAGAAAGATGCCGTTGTTGGCAAGCTAATATTCCCACAAGCATCAATAGCATAAAAAGTAACGGTATTGTTACAATTTGACAAATCCACATTGTCCTGTTCTATCTCCCAAGTCAGCATCTCACTACAATTATCTACCGCAATCGCCCCCCCGTTATTCTGCACCCAGTTTTGGAAAGCTATTTCTATATCCGTATTACAATCCACTGTAAGATCATTGGCTTCGGCAGTAAAAACCGGCGCAAGATCATCGGTAACGATGATACTAACAGGAAAATTCTCGACAACTCCCCCACAGGGATCAACAGCTTGATAAATCAGGCTTATGGTATACTCGTTTTCACAAACTGTTTCCGTATTTTCTTCTAACAACTCTACCGGAACAGATTCTGCAGTACAGCCATTAGATGCAGTAGGTGGATCAGGGAAGATAATAGTTTCATCGCAAGAAAAAGTCACATCTAATGAACCTTGCGGGATATCCCAAACCGGAGTTCCGGAGTTATCTACCGCAATGGTAATAATGTAGGGAGCCGATACATTGCCACAATTATCAACGGCTTCATAGGTGAGCACTTGGGTATATTCATCCGCGCAACTACCTGGTATTGTTTCATCTTCAATCAGATTAATACTTATTGCCACGCTACAATCATCTGTTGCTGTTGGCTCCATAGGGTCGACAACAACGTCCTCACAATTCGCTATAACATCAAGTTCCCCTGGAGCGAAGTCCCATGCTGGTCCAGCATCATCTATAACAGAAATATTTATCTCATAAGGTTCAGAAACATTGCCACAAAGATCAACAGCCCCATAAATGAGCACTCTCGTATAGTTGTTATTACAATCACCGGGTAAAATATTATCCGCAATTAAGTTTACCGAGGTGGAATCCGAAACACAATCACTACCCACGGCCTCAGGTGCTTCTGGCAAGACAATTTCTTCATCACAACTGACCGTAATATCGAGTGCGCCCGGCGGTGTTGTGATCATAGGCGGGATGGTATCTTCTGTACTAAAAACCTGAACGGTGTAGGGAACAGATACATTCCCACAATTATCAACAGCCTCATAAGTCAGGATTTGGACAGATTCATTTTCACAGCTCCCAGGCAAGATTTCGTCGCCAACCAAATTAACGATTATTTCATTTTCATCACAATTATCCGTTGCCGTTGGAACAACGGGATTAACGTCCTCACCACACCCCACGACAAGATCAAGTTCCCCCGGGGTGAAAGTCCACTCCGGACTATTGTTATCTACAACAAAAATATTAACCTCATAAGGTTCAGAAACATTACCACAATTATCAATAGCTTGAAAACTCAACACCCGTGTGTAACTATTATCACAATCACCCAGAACAATTACATCACCAATCAACCGCACCAAAACGGAATCTACAGGGCAGTTATCCGTAGCCACAGGCAGATCAGGCAACACGATTTCCTCATCGCAATTGAACGTAAGATCAAATGCGCCCGGCAGTTCTGGTATCGTGGGCGAAATGGTATCTTCTATGCGAAAAGTTTGCACACACTGCTGGATAACATCATCAGAAACATCTGCCGTCCCGTTATCATCCACAACAGTATATGTACGGATCACCTCAAGGCCACCATTCAGGCACCCGACTCCATTGGTTTGTTCATCGTTGGAAGTGATCGTCACATTGCCACAGGCATCATTTACAGTAACCAAACTGTTATCCGGTTCTGGGACATCTTCTGCACATTGAAAAGAGCCGCCATCTGGATCGGGGCAGACAACATCTAACACTCCGACTACATTAATTAGAATTGTTTTTTGAATTTCACAATCGCCTCCCGATCCAATAGCAGTATAGAGCGTGGTTTCGGTTATCGTTGTGATAACGGTATCGCCGACAGTTGTATTTAGACCATCTGCCGGAGACCAATTCCATGTGGAATTATTCTCATCCACGATCACTAGTTCTACGACCTCATCTGGACATTTGTCATAGGTACAGGTTTGTGTAATATCCTCTCCATTGGCGAAGACCATCAGGGAGGAAGTGGTAAAACTATTTTGCTCTAGGAAGACACCCGAATCGAAGATACCATCACCGACATCACCAATAGCAAATTTTATGAAGTAATCTGCACACGGAACAACTTCGATCTCAACGACGAACCGAGTTGTGAAGCCATCGTATTCGATGGTTGCCCCGCCTTCGTTATCCACATAGTATTGACTGTTATCCACACCGAAGCAACCAAAAGGGCCAACATTATTGATGGAAACAGGCAAGTTAGTCCCAGGTATAATCGCAATATTTTCTGCATTGTAATCCGGCCCTGTAGGGTTAGGCCCTGTTAGAAAAAAGCCGAAGACATCGTTAAAAATATCACAAAAGAATTCCGGATATTCTTCGGAGGCAAAAACATAGGCGAAAGTAAGCAGATCACCCTGTGCCTGAAAATCGAATTCTAGAACACAGTTATCAGCGACCCCAAAGCCATCAGCGATACTAATAAGATCGGAGTCTTGATTAAATATTAAACCAGCATTTACACCTTGCCCAGCTTCTTCATTAGGACCAAGGGCCACATTGATGTTCCCCGTAGTAAGAAGCACACCATTTGGGACACCGATATTAGTGCTTGTGCCATCAAAGATACCGGCACCATTTTCGGGGCAGACGAGTTGTGCGTTTGAAAAGGTTACATCTGGGCCAAGTAGTTGTTGGGCTAGCGTGTTGGCATCAGCGGAGGCCGTCACGGTTAATTGGCCATACATTTTAAAAGGTAGTGTTATAAAAATAACAAAACAGCATAAGCTTAACGAAAAAAATATTTTTTTCATTTCGAGGGATATTGTAAGTGTTTGTAAAGAACCTATGGGCAGGCATTTCCATGAAATGATACCCACATCATTTTCATATCTGTAGTATCAACATTATTCTGTCTTAAGAGCTATTTTAGGAAGGTAGTATGAGAAAGCTCATAGCACTGATATTATTCTTAGGGATTTTTAAGCTTGGGGGGGTAGTATGCTTAAACTTATATTCAATGGCTTTTTGGATTGCCCCAAATAGGGCAAAATTTTTCAAATTTTGCAGTTTATTTCCTCATAGTATTAAAACAAAATAGAATACAATCACGTATGCTATTATATTATATATAATAGCAACCTGTAAATTATATCTTTTTTCTCAAAAACTTACTATAACTATCATAAATTAATTCTATTCGAGAAAGCACAATGATAAAGCAAATGGTATAACAAAAAATTTACTTCTAATAATGAAAGACTTATAAAATTAAAATCCATAAATTCTTAAAAAAAATATTTAACAATCTTGGCAAATCTCATAAAGTATGGAGCAGAATTCGTAGAATTAGCCGATTCTCAAAATAGATGCTCGTAGTTAAAAACCCTCACAACGTACTCTTTCTTAACATTATGCTGGTAACAGAGCATATTGTAGCCAACAAGCATAATGCTAAAAAACGTAGAACCGCGATGCATCGCGGTTCTACGTTTTTTCAAAATATAATAAAAA
>JAHDGC010000557.1 GCA_020627865.1 Saprospiraceae bacterium
GCTTATGCCGGTAGCACCGATTATTTAAGTGTAGGTGTTTTGCATCGACACCAGTGGTGGGGGATAGAAGGGGCACCTTTAACACAAACCCTGACGGTTCATACACCGGTTAAAGAACGCATTGGGGTGGGTTTATCCATTATTAATGACAGAATTGGTTCCAGATCCTCAACTGGTGCGAACTTGATTTATGCATATAAGGTGCAGTTCGGAACAGGCAAGTTATCATTGGCTTTGCAAGCTGGTGCGATGAATTGGAGGGCTGATTGGGGCGATTTAAAATATAAAGACCCTAAAAATACAGATGAGGTGTACAGTGTAGATAACCCTAGTTTGTGGTTGCCTAATTTTGGTGCGGGACTTTACTATTTTACAGATAAATTTTATGTTGGTTTGTCCGTCCCTCACTTGCTCAAGGCTGATTTAAGAAAAGATGTAAGTGCAAATTTAACCAAATGGGCCAAATGGTACCCGCATTTTTATATCACCGGTGGTGCGGCTATACCAATTACGGGTTCTTCATTGGTGTTCAAACCCTCTTTGTTGATCAAGAGTGTCGGGCTTTTTTCAAACTTTTCCAGCAATTCAGAAGCATTAAATAGTGTTGGGGCACCTACAGAATTTGACATCGATCTGTCTTTTCTTTTTTACAGTAAGTTGTGGCTCGGTGTATCTTTCCGCTCTGCCGTTGAGGCCATGTTTGGAGATCGAAGCTCCGTTGACTCTGGAGATTTTTGGATTTCCTACGTACTTTCAAATGGCTTGAGGATAGGAGCAGCATATGATTACACCCTCACGCCTTTACAGGAAGATGCCAGAGGTTCTTATGAAATTATGATCGGATATGATTTTAATTATAATATTAACAAAATAACTACACCGCGTTATTTCTAAAACGTAGTAGCTTTTATGAACGTCATGTTCTGGCTAAAAACAGCTTTTCATCATGCATGAAAAGCTGTTTTTTTATGAGGCATATTAGTCACATTTGGTAAATTTTAATATGTGTTTGTTGAGCTTTTTCCGGTATAAATAGAAAACTGCAATGTCACTTATATGTGTCTTTATGATAATATGATAGTTAGGATACCTTTAGATTTACACCTGTAATTGAACGGCAACAGCCAGAGCTTATTCTATTTTTTGATTTTAACTAACAGACTATTGTTAAAGCTAGGACTTTAGTTCTAATAGCTAGAAGCGAACTTAGGATAAGGTCTTATTTGCCCTTGCTTTCCCGTTTTTTTACAATAAATTTCCCCCCAATTTCTCGGAAAGGCCAAAGCTATATTTTGGCCTTTTCTTTTTCTACCATAATAAAATAATATTTATATGATTTTTTGCATCATTCTTAAAAAAATAACGTATCATTGTATATAATTCCCATCTTGTTCATATCCTTTTATATAAGTTTGCTATGTCTTTATCTATGTAAAGATGAATTTATCTGGAAATCCAGTCAAAATATAATCAAGACAGCATATGTTGTTTTGTGAAAGAGGGTAATATCCCAACAACCGTTGAAGGGTCAAGGCTAAACGTTTAGTTCTTGGCTCTTTTTTTTGTTTGATTTAAATCATTACTTTTGTTTCTATATCTTGTATAGATAATTTACTTTTTTATTGATTTAATCACTAGTCCACTAATCACAAAACCACTAATCTACTGACCACCAACTTACCACTTCCCCATGCGTAAAATAATCCACATAGATATGGATGCCTTTTATGCTTCTGTAGAGCAGCGCGACTTCCCCGAACTTCGAGGAAAACCAATCGCTGTTGGCGGCGGTGGTAGGAGAGGAGTCGTTGCCGCAGCGAGTTACGAAGCCCGAAAATTTGGTGTCCGTTCCGCCATGCCGGGTTACAAGGCTAGAGCAGCCTGCCCGGAACTCATCTTTGTAAAATCTCGCTTTGAAGTCTATCGCAAAATCTCCACGCAAATCAGGGCCATCTTTGCAGAATATACAGACCTCATCGAACCCCTTTCCCTCGATGAAGCCTTTCTGGATGTAACGGAAAATAAAAAAGGGATGACTTCCGCCACTTTAATTGCCGAAGAAATCAGGAAACGAATTTTTGAAGAATTACAGCTCACGGCATCCGCGGGGGTTTCTTTCAATAAATTCTTAGCCAAAATTGCCTCCGATATCAACAAACCAAACGGGATAAAGGTCATCACACCCGATGAGGCGATTCCATTCTTGGAAAAACTCCCCATCGAAAAATTTTTCGGAGTAGGGAAGGTTACCGCTGCTAAAATGCATAAGCGAAATATCTTCACGGGTGCTGACCTGAAAGCCTATTCCGAGGTTGAACTAATTAATCTATTCGGGAAGTCGGGTAGATATTACTATAAAATGGTCAGGGCACAAGATGATAGACAGGTGAAAACAAGCAGGATACGGAAATCTCTTGGTGCAGAAAGAACTTTTTTTGAAGATATTAATAACAAAAATGCCATGCTGGCCGAGTTGCATAAAATTGCGGCAACAGTCTATGAAAGGATACTGAAGTCCGAATCTTTTGGCTATACCATCACCCTGAAATTTAAATCTCCTGATTTCAAAATCTGCACAAGAAGCAAAACTGTACAAACGCTTATTGACGATGAGGAAATTATTCGTACCTTAGCGAAAGAATTACTGTACGAATCTAAAAATATTCCTGATGCAGTTCGATTGCTGGGCATCACAATTTCCAATTTCCCGAATGATAATGCCGGTGCAGGAGAACAACTCAGTTTTGATTTTTAATTTTCCTTTATACACTTACCACATCATGTTGCAATCCTATAAAAAATCTCACGAACTACAAGATCAATACGATTATATTGTTATCGGCTCTGGCATTGGCTCCCTGGCCTTTGCTGCCATCATGGCTAAAGATGGCAAGAAAGTACTCGTATTGGAACGTCATTATACGCCGGGTGGTTATACCCATATCTTTAAACGAAGAGGTTATGAATGGGATGTTGGGATTCATTATATCGGAGAAGTAGGTCGCGAAAGAAGTCTGGTTCGGAAAATGTTTGATTATATATCTGATGGTAACTTAAAGTGGGCGGATATGGGAGATATTTATGATCGAATCGTGATTGGGGACGAAATTTTCGACTTTGTCAAGGGAACACAAAATTTTAAAAATCAATTAAAAACCTACTTTCCCGCTCCGGAAGATCAGGAAGCTATAGATAAGTATGTCGCCCTTGTGATTGCTGCCATAAAAACGGGACAAAAGTTTTTTATGGAAAAAGCATTACCCCCTTTAGTTTCCAAAATTATAGGAGGGAGGATGAGGAAAGATATGCTCAAGTATAGCCGGAAAACAACACTCGAAGTGCTCTCCGAAATTACCTCGAACCAGAAATTGATTACGGTGCTTTGTGGGCAGTATGGCGACTATGGACTACCACCATCCAAGAGTAGTTTCATTATTCATGCGATGGTTGTTCGGCATTATTTGGCCGGAGGATTTTTCCCTGTCGGTGGTTCATCCCAAGTAGCGGATACGATTATCCCTGTGATTGGGAAGGCCGGAGGTACCGTGTTGGTGAGTGCCGAGGTGGACGAAATTTTGATAGAAAAAAATAAGGCCGTAGGGGTGAAAATGGCGGATGGTAAAATTTTTAAAGCAAACACAATCGTCAGTGGTGCTGGAATCTTTACTACATATAACAAAATGCTTCCTAAGTCTGTTTTTGAGATCAATAAATTGGGTAATCAATTACAAAAAATTACGCCTTCCGCCGCACATATCGCCTTGTATATTGGCCTGAAAGGTAGTCCGGAAGAGTTGAAGTTGCCCAAGGCTAATTATTGGGTTTACCCTGAAAACTGCAACCACGATAAAGTTTTTGAAACATATGTGAAAGATTATAACAACGAATTTCCTGTAGTGTACATCTCCTTCCCATCAGCCAAAGATCCAGATTGGTCTAACCGCTATCCTGGCAGAAGTACCATTGACATCATCTCCGTAATCCCCTACGATATTTTTCAAAAATGGGAAGATGGCAGATGGAAAAAGCGGGGGGAAGATTATGATGAATTGAAAGAAAAACTCTCTCAAAGATTATTGGAAGCCCTCTTCAAAGTGGAACCTCATCTCAGAGGCAAGATCGATTACTACGAATTGTCAACACCTATCACCACCCGTCATTTTGTGAATTATGAGAAAGGAGAAATCTATGGCCTTGATCACACACCTGATCGATTTGAACATCGCTTCCTCAACCCTAGAACACCCATAAAAAACCTCTGGCTTACTGGGCAGGATATTGTTACCGCAGGTATCGGTGGCGCCTTATCTGCAGGCTTGATTACAGCCTCCGCTATTGGAAAGAAAAACTACATCGGTAAGATCATGAAGGGATAAACGATAAGTCGTATACAAGGACTATACAGTAGCTAGGCTATCCCTACTTTGTTGTGGAATGAAGCCTTTTTACAGAAACATCGCCTTGTCGATTTCGTACTTTATTGGAGGTAAATTTTATTTTTAGGGAACCGGAAATAAATAAGATACCCGATAAGTCGCCGAGAATTTTGATATAGGCGAGGCATTTTTGAGGAGCATAGCAGCGCTACGCAACGAAAAAATAACGAAGTATATATTGAAATTATCAAGATTTGGTCGGGTAGGTTATTATCTTCCGATTCCCTTGTGAATTAATCTTGATAAAGTTTATGAGCAAGGCTATCGGTAAAATTAGTAAGGTTTCTGTATTGGATATCTTTGCAGATAATATAGATAAGTTTGTCTTTTGGAAAGATAAAAATCTTATCTATTGGGGATGCAATGATAACCTTGCTAAATTTGCGGGGTTGGCATCTAAAGACGAGATTATTGGTAAAAGTGACTATGATTTACCTTGGAATAAAGAAGAAGCAGATTTTTTTAGGATGATAGATCGGCGGGTGATGGAGTCTGGACAGCCGGAATTAAACTTTGAAGAACGCCAAACTAATTTTCATGGAGAAACTCGTTGGCATCAAACCTCTAAGGTGCCACTCCGCAATAACAAAGGGGACATCATCGGTATTTTAGGATGGTTCTCGGACATTACAGAGGTCAAGAGAATGGAAATCCAGATTAATGAAAACAACAAGGCGCTTTTTGAATATAGTTCCAGATTAAAAAAACTGAATAATGAACTGGAACTGGCCAATATTGATCTAGAAAAATTTACCTATGCTGCATCCCATGATTTGAAATCACCACTAAGTACCATTGTCAATTACTTGGAACTCATCGAAAAGAAATACATCAAGGATATTGATGCAGAAGCGATAGCGTTATTCAGTTTTGTGAAAAGCTCGGGAAAGCGCATGTCAAAACTTGTTGATGATATTCTGACTTATGCCAGAACTGGAGGAAAA
>JAHDGC010000558.1 GCA_020627865.1 Saprospiraceae bacterium
TACCAAGTTTTATTAAAACTTATTATGATGTGAATTTATTGGAGGGGGAAGGGGATTTTATGAAGATATAACACTTATTTATTAGCCTCGCAGCATATATTGACTAAAATGCTGATCTTTCATCTTGAAAAAGACCAGCATTTAAATAATCCTATCGGATTGTACAAACTAAAGATAGAGCACACCATAAATAACACAACCAATACCCTACTCCCGAATTTAAAAACCTCTATAACTAAAAATTAGTTTTACCCATGCTCCCCAAGAAAAGCATCCACCTGGCTAGTATATTCCTTATAAGCCGCTTTCCTTTGCTTGTTCAATTTATCAATATACTTATTAAAATCCTTCACGACACTGTTATACTCTTTTAAAGCAGCATTAAATTCATTCGCTTCTTTTTGAGTAACATCCCGCTTTCTTTTCGATTCAATTTGCTTTTGCAATTTTTCAAAATTATCCTTCTTGAGGTAAAAATCAACAATGGGCGGATAGAGCGACTTGGCAGCGTTCGCATAAAAATTATGCATGGTACGAACGGCATTAATCATGCTCCGATCTCCCTTAAAAGCCTTCACGGTTTTAAGCTTTTCTTTTCCTTCTTTTGCAGCATCTGCCAACGCGGCAATACTTTGTTCGAGACTATTCACATCTCCTTCCGCGATCGCTTTATCGACATATAATTCTTGATGTTGTCCTTTAAAGAAAATCAGGAAAAGGTCGTTGTAATAGCCCATGACTTTATTCGCTTTTCCAATCTTTTTGGATAATTTATCTTTTTCTCCCTCGACCAAACGGACATTGTTCGCCTCTGCAAAAACATGATATACCGAATCCAGTTCCTCCCATGCTTCATCCAATTTTTCACCGGCCAATTCCTGCGCGGTTAAATAGGCTTCCATAGCATCATAAGACTGCTCCGCTACGGCCTCCATGTCAATAATTTTGGCGTAGTCCTCATTAATAACGGAATGGGAAGTTCCCAAATATTTCAGTACCGCTTCCTTGAAGGAACTGTCCCCTTCATATGCCTTGACGAGTTTGGCTTCCTTAGCAGAATTCTCCAAAGCTTCAATTAATGCCTTTCGTTTTTTATCTTGTTTCCGGGCACTTTTGCCCCGCATCGAAGCTTTCATATATTGCCACGTTTCCCGCTTTTGTGCTTCTACCGGATTAATCAACATGTCCATGTATTCGACAGGGCTTTCTTGCGCCTGCATGTCATTTAGTATTAAGCCACAGCTAAATAATACAAAAAAAAGGATGGATTTTACTTTCATAATATTTTCATTAACGTTTTATAACAATTTATTTTTGAGACAATTCAAAATCACTCCATTTCTATCAAATCATTCGCAATTTCAAAACACTCCCCAATATAAGGATCATTTTTGATTTGTTCTAAAAGATTTTGAGCATTAGCAGTGTTAGCATGTTCAGACAAATAAGTAGGAAGGGCAATTTTGAAACTGGCATTTTTTTCATCATGACCTTCAGTTTCCATATTTTCCAATTTAGTAAAAGTTAACAATTGATTTGTTGTGGTAACACCATTTTTTAATTCCTCATTTATGGCACGCAGCTTTTTAAAGTAATCATGCTGGGCCAGTCTTTCCTGAGAATTTGCCTGCAACACCTCAAGGGGCAAGGCCGGCAAAGCCTTGAAATAAGATTCCTTCTCAACAACATCATTTTCATAGGCCGTTAGAAAACGTTCTTCCTTAAAGTCATCATAGAAGATGAGGTTCTCTAATTTTATATCCGGCACCACGCCTTTTCCCTGGTGGCTTGTTCCATCAACCCGATAGAATTTTCCAATCGTAATTTTTAAAAATTCCATTTTATCCGGCTGCGCATAATTAAGAGGGAACAATGTTTGAATACTAGCCTTGCCAAAACTCGGACTTCCAACAATGACGCCCCTGTTATAGTCTTGGATACATGCCGAGAGTAATTCAGCTGCCGATGCACTCAATTGATTCTGTAAAATAATCAAAGGTGCCTGAAACAGCATTCCCCTAGAAGGATCCTTGATCAGCACAGGCTCCTTATCTTTTGACACATTGATCGCTATGGAACCCTGATTGATAAACATACTCGCCACACGGAGGGCTTCATCCATAGCTCCACCGCCATTGTTTCTAATATCAAAAATCAGCGCCTCGATGCCTTCCCTTTTTAGTTTAATCAGCTGTTTGGCTATCGCATCGGAACAGCCCAGTTCAAAATAATTATCCGAAGTAAAAAAAGAAGGCAAGCAGATATATCCAATTTTGTGTTCGTCTTCTAGAATAAAACTTTGGATCACATTATCAGAACTTTCCAGTTTCGATTTCGTCAAGGAAACTTCAATGATTTTACCAGATTTTTTCAGGATTTCAAAATGCGCCTCAATAAACTTATCATCTCCCATGAGTTTAAAGGCCTCTTCCATCCCATTACAATCGAATTGTTTTTTCTTATCATCCAATGTAATGCTCAATAAAATATCCCCTTCATTGATTTGATTGGAATTCCAAACAGCGCTGCCCGGAACGATTTCTTTAACTTCTAAATTCCCTCCGGAATTCATATCCAAGCTAAATCCATATCCATAATTTTTATTGGCCATAGCATTCAGGAACTTTCTCGAAGATTGATTAGAAAGCCAAGTGGTGTGCGGGTCATGTGCGATGCAAATGGCATGCAAAATAGCTTCCTCCACATGCTGCGAAATCTTGGATTGGATGCTATGCAATTGGCAAATCTCCTGCTCGATCATGGATGCTCCCATTGATTTTAGTTTTTCCAAATCAACCGATTCTGAATCCGGATTTTCATCAAAATATTGATAAACCAATCGATCGTTTAAGGTTGCCTTAAGGTGTTCCACGAAAGCATCTGGCGATGGATAAGCATCATTCTCGTCCTTGCTAGAGTTAAAATTTTGAAGGTTCGGCTTCCAAGCATAATCCGATAATTCTTGAAGGATTGTTTCTTTTGCTTTTAATTTGTTTTCAAAAATAGTACAGATTTCTTTTACAAAAACACAATCTCCATTTTCTAAATTGGAAGCCAGATCTTCAAGGGCAACTTGCATTTTCTGCACGTCCGTTGCATTCAAAATGAGCCCCTTCCCATCCATAATTTCTGGTAAAATGTTTCCTAATGTTTTGATGTAAGCCGTATCAATAGGTTTAGCACTGAAGTGATGCTCGGCAATATGCTCGACTATTGATTTTGCTTTAGCACAAAAATCTGTGGATTGTGCATAAGCTTTTCCTAAACCTAGTAAAAATACAAACGGCAAAGCGAATCTGATAAAAACGAACATGATATTGATTTGGATAAAAGGTTAAATATAACAATTTTATTACAAGACAAATAAACTTCTATACCAAAAATAGGGTTTTCTTATGAAACCAAAATTTTAATGGTGCCGGTACGATGTACCCTGTCTGCGTGGCTCGCCAGGCAGGCTCTGTCCATTCTCTTTTACTTTTCTTCCTACAAATGGAATCGGCACGCTGTGCCTTCCGCATCGTTATAAACATCAAGAAAGACCATTGTTAACCTAGCCATTTAGTATCGTTACAACACTACTAATCGCTCCATCCCCCGATACCCATCCACTTCCACTTGCACAAAATACACGCCAGCGCCCCAATGCTTCGCATCCAAAATCAAGGACGCTCCTCTCATCATCCCTTCATACATCAAGGCACCATTTGCCGCAACGACAGTTACCGCACCATTTTGAAACAAAGGATTTTCTAAGCGGATCTGTGTTTCCCCATCAGTTGTTGGATTTGGGAATACTTGAAAGCTAAGTGCCTCTCCTTGGTTAATGACATTCAAGGTCGGAGCCAACAACATGATTGCTGTCGCCCTCGAAGGTATCCCTGCCCCAGCAGGTACCCAATCCATAAAACCACCATCTTCATTAATGCTTATCATTCCCATTGTTTGATCTCCATACAAATCCATAACATCATACACTCCAGCGGGTAAATCTGAAGTATCCAAGGTCAAGGCCGTCGTCACAGCCGAGGTGCCTACATTGGAAGCAACAATGATTGCTTCATTTTCATATACTCTCGCAAAACTTAACACACTATTGACGGAACTCTCTACCTCCCAATAATTCCCTCTCCGCAAAGCAGCTTCTTCATTGCGAATATGGATCAGTTTTTTATAATGATTCAACAAAGAGTTTTCATCAGCCTCCATAGTCGCAACATTATTATTAGTATAATTAGAACCTAACCCATTCCAAGGAGTCACCGTGGAAAATCCAGCATTCGCAGCATCCGACCATTGCATCGGTCTCCGAATATTTAAGTGGTCGCCCGTTCCAGTCATGTTTAACTCTTCTCCATAATAGACGAAAGGCACACCCGGCAAGGTCAGATAAATGGAAGCCCCCAACTTCACCTTATCCGTGTTCGATCCCAGTTGGTTATACAATCTGTCCATATCGTGATTGGTCAAGAAGGTACCATATTGCAAGGCCGGATAAGATGCCTGAATCCCTGTCATCTGTTGCCGGACACTGTAAGGGTTTCCACTATTTACAGCATTTAAAATCGAACCCGCCAAATCAAAATCAAAGCAAGCATCCAAACGATCATTTTGTACATAAGGAATAATAGAACTCGTATTTGACCAGACCTCTCCAATAGTAAAAGCCTCCGCATTATTACTTGTATATACATTGTTAATTTCTTCTAACAAATCAAATGTAGCAGGTGTATCTTCTAAAATCGCTCCATCTTCTATCAAATATTTGATAGCATCCAAGCGAAAACCATCCACGCCTTTATCCAACCAAAAATTAATCACATTAAACATCTCTTCCTTCAAAGGTTGGTGCGTATAATTCAGGTCGGGCATCCCTCCCCAGAAAAGGCCATAGTAATAGTCCCCGCCGCTGTAATGCCAAACATTCCCATTCCAAGAATTTGTATAGCCCGGATCATCATCCGACCAAACATACCAATCTCGGAAATCACTTGTCGGATTGGTAGATTGCTCAAACCAAGGATGCTGCGTGGAGGAATGGTTCAAAACAAGATCAATGATAACCTTAATACCACGCGCATGCGCCGCTTCCAGAAAAGCTTCAAAATCCGCCATTGTGCCATAGTCCGGTTCCGTTGCATAATAATCTGTAATGTCATAGCCATGATAACTTGGGGAAGCCATCATCGGCATGAGCCAAAGTGCTGTAATGCCCAAATCCGTTGTCGTTGTCGGATCGCCATCATTTAGGTAATCCAGTTTTTCGATGGCGCCCTGAAAGTCGCCAATGCCATCACCATCACTGTCATAAAAACTGCGGACGAAAAGTTCATAAAATACGGCATCGTTCCACCAGTAGGTTTCATA
>JAHDGC010000559.1 GCA_020627865.1 Saprospiraceae bacterium
GCATACAGTGAAGCCAATCTTAAGGAAATTAATGCCTCCTATAAAGAATTGATGGAAATTGCAGAAAATACGCTGACAATTACCCCTGAGGAAAATGCACAAATACAAAAAGCCTTTGACATTGCTGTTGAAGCACATAGTAAACAAAGGCGAAAATCTGGAGAACCTTATATCCTCCACCCATTGGAGGTCGCCAAGATTTGTTGCCAAGAAATTGGCCTAGATGTTACGTCTATCGTATGCGCCATTCTCCATGATGTGGTAGAAGATACCGAAATCAATCTGGAGGATCTGCGGCAAAGTTTCGGGGAAGAAATCATCAGGATTGTCGATGGGCTAACCAAGCTAGATGGTTCCTACAAAACATTGAGTATCCAGGCTGAAAACTTCAAGAAGATTCTCAGTACACTGATATATGATGTCCGGGTTATTTTAATCAAACTAGCCGATAGGTTACACAATCTGAGGACTATCGGTTCCTTGCCCCGGCAAAAGCAATTAAAAATATCATCGGAAACCAGCTATATCTATGCTCCTTTGGCTTATCGACTGGGTTTGTATAACGTCAAGTTGGAACTGGAAGATATTTGTTTGAAAATCTCTCAACCGGAAACTTATGATGAAATTACCCGCAAGATCACCGAATCTAAGGAAGAACGGGAAAAATTTATAGAAAAATTCATTGCACCGATCAAAGTATCTTTGGATAATATTGATATTAAAAATCGGATTTATGGTCGGATAAAATCCATCGCCTCCATAGAAAACAAGATCAGAACGAAGAATGTAACCTTTGAGGAGGTCTATGATATGTTTGCCATCCGGATCATTGTGGATGTGCCGAAAGAACGGGAAAAGGAAACTTGCTGGCGGGTGTATTCCCTGATTACGGATACGTATAAACCGGTAACGGAGCGGCTGCGGGATTGGATTTCTGTACCGAAATCGAACGGGTATGAATCCTTGCATACTACGATAATGGGGCCTTATGGCAAATATGTCGAGGTACAAATCCGGAGTGAACGCATGGAGGAGGTCGCGGAAAAAGGATATGCCACCCACTGGAAATACAAGGGGCATGATAACTTTACCGGATTCGATGAATGGCTGGATAATATCAAGGAAATTCTGGATAATAAGGACAGCAACACTTTCGAGTTTTTGAGTGATTTCAAAACAAGCCTGTTCTCTGAAGAAGTTTATGTTTACACGCCTAAAGGGGATATGAAAATATTGCCCAAGGGGGCTACCGCATTGGATTTTGCTTTTAGCATACATTCCGATATTGGCTATCACTGTCAGGCCATCAAAGTCAACAACAAGCTGGTTCCTATGGGGCATGAGTTGCGAAATGGCGAACAGATTCAGGTGATTACCAACAAGAATCAAAAGCCGACGGAAGATTGGCTCAAACTGGTAGTAACGGGTCGGGCACGCTCCAGAATCCGGTCTGCTATGAAGGAAGAAATGCGGAAAAAAGGGGAACTCGGGAAGGAAACCTTACAACGGAAGTTGCGGCATCTCAAAGTTGATCTTGAACAAAATATAGAAATGTTGGTGCGGCATTTTGGGTTCAACTCTCATGTCGATTTTTATTATGCCATCAGCCAAGATCAGTTTAATCTTCAGGAGTTGAAGAAATTCCGGATAGATGGCCATAAATTCATTGAACCAGAACCGGAAAAGAACACAGAACCCTTCAAACCATCCCCTCGTCGTGCTAAAAAATCTGATGATTCCAAGCCTAAATTGTTAATCAACGGGGAGCCTGCCACCCAATTCAGCTACGAACTCTCCACTTGCTGCAATCCGGTACAGGGCGATGATATTTTTGCGTATACTTCGGTGAATGCGGGGATGAAAATTCACCGGACGGCTTGCCCTAACGCGACCTTCTTGATGGCGAATTATGGCTATCGGATCATGCGGGCAGAATGGGTGAGTAGTGCCAATTCCTCTTTCGTGGCGGATTTGAGAATTACGGGGATTGATGATGGTCCGGGTGTTATTGAGCGGCTGTCTCATAATGTATCGACGAATCTCGGGTTGAATATTCGTTCGTTTTATATCGACGGGAATGAAGGTTTTTTCGAGGGGAAAATTAGCTTAGTGGTGAGTAATAAGGATCAGTTGGCGATGGCGATTAAGGAGATTCAGAAGTTGAAGGCGATTAGTTCGGTGACGAGGATAGATTAGATGTTAGATCGCTGTGCTCTTAGATTTTAGATCGTTCGTTTCACTCACTTTTAGATGTTAGACCATTCGCTGGCGCTCATTGAGAGAGATCAGACTCGGAGTTGGTGGGGATGCTTTGTCTAAGAGGTTACTGTGTTCGACGAGGAAATCTCTGCTCTTGGTTCTCTGTTCTTAATTCTCACAAATAATTCGGGAATAATTCTTTATTAGATCATGTATCAGTTATCTTTGTAGAAGACCTTTTAAATCCGTTAAATGGGCACTCAAAGTAATAGACAAGAAATCATCAAAGAAGTTGTAGGTTTATTTGCCAATCACCTTGAGCAAAATGGTTATCGGAAAACACCCGAGCGGTTCGCTATTTTGGAAGAAATATACAAGCGGGACGATCATTTTGATGCGGAAGCCCTTTATATTCATATGAAAACGCAAAACTATCGTGTAAGCAGGGCGACGGTTTACAATACTTTGGATTTATTGGTCAATTGTGATTTGGTGAAGAAGCACCAATTTGGGAAGAATCTGGCACAATACGAAAAATCATTTGGTTATAAACAACATGACCATCTCATCTGTGTAAATTGTGGAAAAGTATTAGAATTTTGCGATCCAAGAATCCAACAGATCAAAAGTATGATGGGTGAATTGCTTCATTTTAAAGTTACGGATCATTCTTTGAATCTATATGGGGAATGTGATGGTGCTTGCCCGAAGACACAAAGTTGAATACATTTAAGTACATAAATAAAGTGGGCTATTTTCAAGGTGTTAATGGCTATTAAATCTATGCAGATATCAGACCGCTTCGCCGACAGATGCCAGACTCGTCCAATGTTTATTTCTTGGCAGACTGCTAAACTTTAGCAGAGCAGCATCTGACCTCTGATAATGAGCGCAAGCAAATGGCCTGGGTTCAATAATTTAAATAATAGACTATTTTCAAAGAGCAAAAACAATCTTTATTTAAACTTAGCTACTTAACTTTAACCCACCAAGCATCACAAATTTCTTACATCATAAAATAAATTATCTTAAACTTTTGTTAAACCATTAGTTGGTAAGTTTTTTGTATATATCTTTAACAAGTGTAAGCATACAATAAAATTGATACTTACCATCTATTGAAACACTAAAATTATTACGATGTTGTAAGCATTACGACAATATTAAAAAGACCTCTTTATGACTTTTAACATCTCTGAACATAATACCATTCAGGTACTTGAGGTTAAAAATCTCCTTAATGAACTGGATAATAAAAAGATACTATCGGAGGTAGAATCTAGAATGAATGATGGCTACAACAAATTTATACTGGATTTGTCTCAACTGGATTTCATGAATAGTATTGGTCTGAATTTCATGATTTCCATGCGGAGTAAATCGCAGAAAAATGGCGGCGATCTCGCTATAGCGAATGCACCTGGGCAGGTAGAAAATTTATTAAAAGTAACAAAACTTAGTGATTTTTTTACGCTTGTACCAAGTGTAGAGGACGCGATTTCGCAAATCAATCAGGATGCCTGAAACGTTAGGTCTCCAAAACTTCGCATCAAAAAATAAAATTGATATTTGATATTTACTAAAACTTCGCAAGCATTTTTGCGCATACGCATTACGACGCTACTATGAAAACATATTTTTTCCTTTCCGAAAAGTCTTTCTCATGGTATATTAGTCTTTATTCACAAAATTGTTTATGCACTAAAAACTTCTGTGCATAAAGACTATTTTCTAATAATCTTTGCATAGATTTTCTAAATCATGCGTCTTTTCCTACTTTTGTGCTTTACATAACATTCCCTAAACTATTTCAATGGCAGTAGATGTTATCTTAGGCCTCCAATGGGGCGACGAAGGCAAAGGCAAAATCGTGGATTGTCTTGCCGAAGAATATGACATTATTACTCGTTTTCAGGGTGGCCCTAACGCTGGTCATACCTTGAAATTCGGAGGAAATAAATTCGTTTTGCATACCGTTCCTTCCGGAATCTTCCGGGAAGGACAGATCAACCTCATCGGAAACGGTGTCGTTATTGATCCCATTACCCTTCACAAGGAAATCCTCAAGCTGGAAAGCGCCAACATAGACTACCAAGACCGGCTTTTGGTTTCTCAAAAAACACACCTCATTCTCCCGACACACCGCTGGCTTGATGCCGCTGCCGAAGCCGCTAAAGGTAAAGCGAAAATTGGCTCTACCCTCAAAGGCATTGGCCCAACCTATATGGACAAAACCGGTAGAAATGGCCTCCGTGTTGGAGACTTGGCACATGATAATTTCAAACAAAAATATGAAAGCCTCAAGGCCAAGCACCTGACCTTACTTAAGCTTTATCCAGAAATTGACTTTGACCTCAAAGAACAGGAAGAACAGTGGTTCACTTACCTGAGCCGCCTGAGAAACATGAAGAAAGTTTCTGGCGAATACTATATCAACGAGGCCTTGTCTCAGGGTAAAAAAGTATTGGCTGAGGGCGCACAAGGTTCCATGCTTGATGTTGATTTTGGAACTTACCCCTTCGTAACTTCTTCCAATACCATCGCCTCGGGTGTTTGTAATGGGCTAGGTGTTGCGCCTTCTAAAATTGGAGAGGTCATCGGCATCACGAAGGCTTATTGCACGCGTGTAGGCTCTGGCCCTTTCCCAACGGAATTGGAGGATGAAACTGGAGAGTACCTACGCATGGAAGGTGGTGAGTTTGGAGCAACGACGGGCAGACCCAGGCGCTGCGGCTGGATTGATATTCCACAATTGAAATATACCATCATGTTGAATGGTGTTACGCAGTTGGTGATGACGAAAATTGATGTGCTCAATAAGTTGGAGCGTATCAAGGCGGCGACCACTTATACTTATGATAACCAAAAAACCAATGTCCTACCCTATGATTTGAACACAGTGGATATCACTCCGGAGTATACTTCATTTCCTGGATGGAAGAAATCGTTGGATGGCATTGAGCAGTTCGAGCAATTGCCTGCAGAAGCACGCCAATATATTAAGGCGATGGAAGAGCATTTGAATGTTCCGATAAAAATGGTTTCTACCGGGCCGGAAAGGGTGAAGTTGATTCGGCGGTAGGATATATACAATGCTTACAAAAAACGCTCGGTTCTTACAGGATAAGACCGAGCGTTTTTTTACAATACTACTT
>JAHDGC010000560.1 GCA_020627865.1 Saprospiraceae bacterium
AATATTGTGAACCTTGCCTGTCGGCTGGAAGAAACGGCATGGGCGACATCCTTTGTCGAAACATTCCAGCATTACTTGGCTGACCATATCCGTCAAGATGCTGTAGAGCTGGCGCGCATCATGCTGGCTTTTGAACAAGGACAATTTGAAACCGTGATCAGGAATAACCCTGCTCGGCAAAGAGGAAGCATACACTATAAAATTTTTGCCCGTGTATACGTGCTGGCTGCTTACTATGAACTGGAGCAAACCGATAAACTCAATACGGATTGTGTTTCGTTTATGAAACTTATCGGGAGAACCACAAAACTGAGTGAAACATCAAAGAAGGCCATAATTTCATTTAGCAAAATTCTGAAGCTACTCGTAGAGCAAAAGTTATCCAAAAGAAAAATTCAGGAAACATTCAATGCCTCCAAGCCCATTCATTATGAAAAATGGCTCACCCAAAAATTAAAAGCTTATAGAAGGTTCAAATAGTAAAAGCCCATCTGCGTTGGGATACAGATGAGCTTTTTGATTATGCTTTAAAACAAGTTTCCAATAACATCATGCTGTTAAATAATAATGATGTCCGTAATGACAATATCATTGCCCCCTTTCAGTTTTTTATTTTTTTGCTCGGGCAATGCTTGCTGGTGAAATTTTTGTAACTTTGAATTTTGGACATAATTTTTCAATGCAATCTTTTTCATGTTAATAAAATTGAATAGATAAAAAAAATGATAAGCATCCAGAAACGATGGGTTGAGGCATAGCACTACCTTTTGAGCACTGATACTACTCAGCATCAAACAATATAATTACAGAGGTGTCGCTTGCACAATTCCGACAAACCTAACGGTAATCTGCCTACAATAATAATTGATTGACTATCTTTGCAATGCCAAGAGATCGTACGCATCACCTGGCTTTACTCCGTGTCTGCACCTTATCGGTTTACCGTACAAAGATAGATTGGAAGGTAGGGTGGATTTCACACTAGGGCCTTTGTGGGTTGTAATTTTTTTCTAGGAATATCTACCACAAATCAGAAATATTAAAGATTTTAAACAACATTTTATACATATCGCGCCACATTTAAAATTTATAATCAGCTAAAACTAGGTTTATTCTATAGTTTTAGCTGATTATATTTGTATATTGCCAGCGTAAAAAATAAATTCCGAAGGAAATATACAACCATGAAAGAATTATTTGTAGGCAGAACAGAAGAAAAAGCCATCCTGAAAAAGGCATTGGCATCGGATCATGCGGAGCTTGTGGCCGTCATTGGCCGCAGGAGGGTAGGGAAAACTTACTTGGTACGGTCTGTTTATAAAAAAGAGATCAAGTTTGAAATGACGGGTATCCAGAACGGCAGCCTGAAAGAGCAGTTACAACATTTTACCAACCGCCTGAATTTCCATATCCAACCCATTATCCCATATTCAGTGCCGGGCAACTGGCTGGAGGCATTCCAAATGCTAACGGTTTATTTCGAGCATCTGGATCGCAAAGAAAAAATAGTTTTGTTTTTTGACGAGTTGCCTTGGATTGCCACCAAAAGATCGGGCTTCCTGAAAGCGTTCGGGGTGTTCTGGAATACTTGGGCTTCACAACGTAATGTTGTTGTTGTAATATGTGGTTCTGCCGCTTCGTGGATGATCCAAAAAGTGGTCAGGGACAAGGGTGGATTGCACAACCGGATCACGAGGAGAATTGCATTGGCCCCTTTTAACCTTGCGGAAACAAAAGCTTACTTGAAAGGAAAAAAATTCAACTTCGACCACTACCAGATTATCCAGCTTTATATGGCAATAGGCGGGATACCGCATTACCTGAAAGAAATCGAAGGTGGACAAAGTGCTGCCCAAAACATTGACCGGGTTTTCTTTTCTAAAAGTGGTTTTTTAAAAGAGGAATTTGACTTGCTGTATCCTGCCCTTTTTGACAATGCGGATACCCACATCAAAATCATTAAAATACTTGCACGAAAGTGGAAAGGGCTAACCCGGAAAGAATTGATTGCTGCTGGAAAATTTTCAAATGGCGGAACCCTCACCAAGACAATTGAAGAACTGGTACACTCAGGCTTTATCGCCCCGTTCTATACTTTTGGCAAAAAGAAAAAGGGCATCCATTACCGCTTGATGGACGAGTACTCTATTTTCTACCTGAAGTTTATTCACAACAAAAGACTAGAAGAAAAAGGGATGTGGAAAAAGTTCAGCCAGACACAGGCTTACAAAATTTGGACGGGATTTGCCTTCGAGAATCTTTGCTTAAAACACGTTCCCCAAATCAAAAAAGCATTGGGTATCTCCGGTATTTATGCCGAAACTTCTACCTACCGAAGTTCAGGAAAGAAAGGAAAATCCGGCACCCAGATAGATTTGCTCATCAATAGAAACGATCATGTGATTAATTTGTTAGAATTAAAGTTTTACAATGTTGATTTTACCCTTACCAAATCTTATGCAAAAACATTGCGATCCAAAATGGAAAGCTTTAGGGAGCAGACGAAAACCAGAAAGCAGCTTTTTTGGTCATTGCTGACTACTTTTGGTTTGGAGGAAAATGAGCATAGTTTGGGATTGATTGACAGTGTGATTACGATGGACGCGCTTTTTGCGGAAGGGGATTGATTGTAACATGCAGATGACAAACCTACGGCTATGTCTTCGCAAACAAGTGATTGTTACCGGCGTCATTCATCTTTTCCTGATTTTATTTCCAAAAACAGTTTGAACTTATTACCTTTACTCATAACTATAAAATGTAATAAGACTACTAAACTTATGAAACAACTCAGCCTGCTATTTTGCTTACTCTTTTTGATGACTACCTTTTTACAAAGTCAAACCCCTACCCACACCAAGAAGGACTATGCCTATACAATTTCAAAAGATAATGCCCATTGGGAAGATTGTATTGAAAGGCAATCTCAGGAACTTACCATTGAGCATATGCGCATTTATCCCGATTGCCATCATCATCGTACTGCTCTTGATTTATTGGAGAAAATTAAATTTCTTACCGACAACATGGTTTTTATCGAAGGCGGGACTTTCCAAATGGGAAGTGAGGATAAAGGTGTTGAAGGTGAAAAACCTATACATAAAGTAACGGTAGATGACTTTTACATGGGGCGTTTTGAAGTGACGGTTGCAGAATTTGCAGCATTTATTAATGCTACAGATTATAAAACAGATACTGATAAAGATGGCGGCAGTTATATGTGGAATGGTGATGATTGGGAAAAACAAATTGGTGTGAATTGGCAATATGATGCCGCAGGAAAACTCAGGCCAAGTATGGAATATAATCACCCTGTTCTTGATATTAGTTGGTATGATGCTGTAGCTTATTGTAATTGGTTGAGTGAAAAACATTTGTTCCAGAAAGTTTATACCATCAATGGTACAAAAGTAACAGCCAATTGGAATGCTAACGGTTACCGTCTACCTACGGAAGCGGAATGGGAATTTGCTGCCCGAAGCAGAGGAAGTAATCATAAATGGGCTGGTACTTCAAGTGAAGCTGATCTAGCTGCTTATGGAAACTATGATGAAAGGTCTATTAAAGATGGTTATGCATATACTGCACCTGTTGGTTCTTTTCGTTGCAATGACTCTGGCTTGTACGATATGAGCGGTAATGCTTGGGAGTGGTGCTGGGATTGGTATGGCTACGATTACTACAAGAAAAGCATAGATGCCATTAATCCCAGAGGTCCAGATTCAACCTCCCTTCGAGTTCTAAGGGGCGGTGCATGGTATGGCAAACCAACTCACCTACGTTGTACCAATCGCTATGTCGGTAGTCCTGATGGCAGGTACCTCAAGATGGGCTTCCGACTCTCTAGGACAGGTCGCTAGTTTCTGCCTTTCTCTTTATCCAACCAACATGCAGAATCCCATCTTGCTATAATATGACATAGCAGATATACTTATCTTCATTAATTTACCATTTTCCCTAACTTCACCAGAACAAAACCACATACCATGCAAACCACCCGAATATACATCCTGCTTTTCCTCACCTGTTTGACAAGCATCAACCTTGCCCAATCCATCCGCACAGGCAACGACTACGCCTTGTTTTTTGTAGTAGATAAATTTGACCACTGGCACGGCTTCTCGAAAAAATCAACACAACAAATACGGAATATTGAAACCGAGTTAAAGGAAGCCTACGGTTTCCACACAGCGTTTATTCATAACCCAGACAGGGCAACCATTCTAGAAAAACTAACCGAATACGAGCAAAAGCGTTTTCATAAAGATGACCAGTTGTTGATTTATTTTTCCATAGATGAATACAAAAAGTACGCTGAAGTACATGAAGCCCCTGTTGCCTATCAGACAGAGTCAGCACTTGAGCGAGAATTTATCCAAGACTTGGTAAATCAGGGGTATGAAAATCCATTAAATCTCACCACACAAGAAGCATTACTGGCTAATGCAAAAATTCAATTACAGACACTTAACAACATGGTGTTTACTGACGGAGAATGGGCACGTTTTGTAGAGGAATATTTAGATAAGCCAAGCGACAACCTGGTAGATAAAACAAGGAAGATACATGATGATTACATTTATGATTTTGTTTTTGATGATGGTCATATTCAAAACATCTATTTGGTTGACAAGACGAACATCATTAGAAATAAGGTTCAGGTTATATCACAGTTTGAACAAACAGGCACCCAGGCAAATCGGTATGATGTAACTATTCTAGTAAACGGTTTGCCCCTGGTTCAAGTAGAGTTAAAAAAACGTGGCGTAGCCATACGAGAAGCATTTAATCAGATCCATCGCTATACCAAAGAGAGTTTCAACAGTAAAAACTCTTTATTCAAATACCTACAGGTTTTTGTCATCTCAAATGGCACGGACAGTCGCTATTTTGCCAATACTGTTGAGCGGAACAAGAACAGTTATGACTTTACCATGAACTGGGCTAAAGCGGACAATTCCCTTATCAAAGACCTGAAAGATTTTACAGCTACATTTTTTGGGAAACGAACCCTCTTAAATGTGCTGCTCAAGTACTCCGTATTTGATGTGAACGACACATTGCTCGTTATGCGACCGTATCAAATTGCAGCAACAGAGCGAATCTTATGGAAGATACAAAGTTCTTTTGAAGCCAAGAAATGGGCATCCACCGGTGGTGGTGGATTTATATGGCATACGACCGGCTCTGGTAAAACTTTGACTAGCTTTAAAGCGGCAAGACTCGCTACAAAACTTGATTTTATTGACAAAGTATTTTTCGTGGTAGACCGTAAGGATTTAGACTTCCAAACCATGAAAGAATACCAAAGATTTTCGCCAGAGAGTGTAAATGGTTCG
>JAHDGC010000561.1 GCA_020627865.1 Saprospiraceae bacterium
TCCGGACAGGCAATAGTTGGGTTGAATTTATCTTCAACCACGATTTCTCCCCAGCAGTAGTTTCCGCTGGCCGTGTGAATAACATGCACACTAAGGGTTTGTCCAACCTCTCCGGCAGTAATAACTGCAGCAGGTAGAAGTTCTCCGTTGCTGTATAGTTCGATCGTGTAGGCATCATCTGGCTCAGTTGAACCTTCCAACACCATATCAGCAGTAACGGGGACAAGACAATCTTCATCCATAGAGACCTGCACGGAGTTGTTGCAGACCACCACAGTTTCTGGCCGGAAATTATCCGCATTGCTGTGTGCCGTTACCCAGCAACACCAGCAAACCAGTAAAAGAAAAGTAAGTTTAATTTTTTTCATGAGAATTAATTTATGTCCAAGTGTATTTATTAATATGTTATGTGAATAAATTCGATTTTCAGTAGTTGGCAAATGATAATATTTTAATGCTTTGATTTCCTGACAGGCATAACAAAGACTGCCTAAAAATTGAGGTCTTCAATTTTTAAGTACTGTTCAGGAAGATGGAAATACACTATAATTCTAATGAAATGCTGACCGAGAAGGGGAAGCTCTCCATAAGATTATAATTTGTTAAAATAAAGGTGTAACGAACTCAAAACAATCAACACATGATGATTATTTACAGTACGATACTTACAGATCAACTTTGCAGTTGAAACAATATTGGTTCAGAGATGATTATTGGTCGGTAGGATGTAAAGGGGGGAAATATAAAATGAGATTATTTAATTTTCTCATACAAAAGATAACTATTGGACGCATGCCCAAAGTTGTTATCAAAGATAAGGCTTTCTGGGCAAGAAGTCAACTAATTGTAGGGCAAAATTTTCACTAAAAAAGATTCCCATACTGCCTTTACAGCGACCCATGATGATGGATCTAAATATGAATGGAGCAATTGGGGATAGTAATCTATTTTTTTCCTAATACGAGACGGAACCCGAGGTCATGATCCCGAGTAGTGGGGTCGTCCCCTCCGCGATACGAAACCCGGCAGTGTCTTGGGTCATCCGACCAAGAGCCGCCCCTTACCACACGAAATCGACCTTCCGCAGCGCCTTTCGGGTTTTTCGTTATTCCATCTTTGAAACATTGTTCATAATAGCCCTCATTAACCCAATCACTGCACCACTCCCAAACATTGCCGCTCATATCAAAAAGACCAAAGCCATTCCTTTTTTTTCTTCCGACTTCCTTGGTTTCACTGTGGCTATTTTGATGAAACCATCCGACTTCTTTCAAATTATCACTGCCGGCATACGTATAATCTTCACCAGCCCTTGCCGCACACTCCCATTCAGCCTCTGTTGGCAAGCGATAAATATAGCCTTCAGGTCGGTTATGTTTTGTCAATTGATTTAATTCATCCAAAAGCCCTATTGCTTGTTCATCTTTATTTCCAACAATATCTATCCAAGATACTTTCACTACCGGCCTATTGCCATTTTTGGAAAAGGAAGGATCGTCAAGCCCCTTGATTGCTCTCCACAAAGCTTGTGTAACAGGACAAACACCAATATAGTATTCATCCAACACGACCTGATGAATTGGGTTCTCTCGCCACAAAGCATCCTTGGTATTCTGGCTGCCCATATCAAACATACCGCCAGGAATTCGGCGTAAGCGAAAAGTAAACCCGCATTCCAATGTTTGGATATACCAATTCTTATTATTTAATTGCGTTGCAATAATTATAGTAATTTAGAGTTAAAAATAAATTTATATACGTGTAATATTAAAGAAATATAGCATCCTACTTCTCTACATCAATATATCACAGTCATTAAACCTATAGCATGACCTTATGCTATAAACTGCTCTTCATTTATACCAAATACTATTATGTTATTACTTAAAAACGATCTCGCATTATATCTCTATACTCTATCTAACAACTGCAATCAATTCGATTTTCTCTTACAACGAGCTTAAGTTAGTGGATAATAAGCCCTTTAATTCGTTTCTATCCCTAATTTGTCCATTCGCTACGAATGTAATGTTTTAATTTCTAATATCAAAGTATTATGTTATAAGTTTGCATAAGGGAAAACAAAGCGTTCTTTATAACAATTTCTTCACCGCTTGCTCCAATGCTTCAATCTTCGGATTATAGGCATCCAGAATGTCTTCAAATTGCTCTTGCTGCATTTGGATAATATTGTTGATAACCATGCTACGCAGCCTTTCATCTTGCCTGTAATCCTCTAAGGTTAATGACCGGCCCATTGCCTGTTCTTTTTTTCTAACCAATGCTTCTGTTAGAGGATTCGACTGGATAGCTTCAACTGCCTTTATCGTTACATCTTTATTTTCGGTAGTAATTTTCCGAATCCTGTTGTTGATTTCATCTGAAAAGGCATCTTTTAATTGGAGCAGTTCTTGTTGCAACTCCCCCACTCTCTTTTGTTTGCCCACCTTTGTCTTGCGGGCTTCTTCTTTCGGATCGGTGTAACCATTCGTCAACGCACGTAGGAAAAAGCCGGCCACATTCTTTTTAATCTCCTGGTTGAACTTTGCTCGTCGGGTAACATTGATGGCCTGCGTGATTTGTTCACGGGTACATTTACCAGAATTCAGCAAGTTGATAAATACGGACGGCGTAACACCAAATGACTTGACAACAATCTCCTCAAACTCCCCATATAACATATCGGCCTCTGTCTGTTCTTGTGCAGGCACATCAATCACTTCAGCTTCTTCGATTGGAAGATCAAACAAGTTTTTTTGTATGGGTTCTCCTCGCAACATTGCCAATTCTTTAGGCGATTTACTTATGATTGGAAACTTCAATGCGTACACTCTCCTACCCTTTTTGATTTTCTCAATTTTGTCCAATGGAATGGTGATGTCCGTTTTTTCATTAATATCCTTTATGGATCGCTTGATGACCATCTGATAAAAGTTGGTAAATCTTGGGTATTCTTCTGTGATATTGAAATAATCCTTGAGGGTTTCTACTGCTATTGTCCGATGTCCTATTCGCTCATATTGTTTTAAAAGCTCATATATTCGGATACCATAGGTTTGCAGGTAAATGACATTCCGCAACTCGTAACTGGTGTACCTGTCTTTTGTCGGATCAAAGCGTTTACGGATGTCTAAAAGATAAGGCTTGATTTCTGGATCAATTTTCACATCAATATATTCCTGATTCGCTATACTTTTCTTCCCTCCCCTTGAAGATTTATCATTGATAAGGTAATCAACGCCCCGAATCAGATGATAACGTTTCTCCCGCTCATGGCCATCCTTAAGATACCCCACAACTAAGCTTTTCTCAAACAAGCGAATTGCAGCATCCCTTAGCAAGCTATAGGATTTGTTGGACTTTACTTTAAATTGCTGCTTTACATCTTTGTACCAAATCCGATAAGTTTTATCATCTTCATCTGATGGCATAATGGAGGCAACCAAAGAGAGGAAAATGCGCATCTCCCAAATATCAAACATATACTTTGCTTCCACCAATTGATTGGCCTTCACTACAAGTCTGATATTTTTCTTCCGCTTCTGTTCCGGTGTTAATTTTTTCTTCTTTGCCATCAAGTTCTTCTTTTAAAGCAATAAATATGGGGCGAATCACGCCATTCTCCCCAAATTCTTTCCAAAAAGCGCCTAAAGGTAAGAAATATAGGCTATAGTTCTCCTATATTTATTGCCTTTCGTCCTATATTTATTGCCCTTTCCTATATTTATTGCCTTTCGTCCTATATTTATTGCCTTTCGTCCTATATTTATTGCCTTTTCTCCTATATTTATTGCCTTTCGTCCCATATTTATTGCCTTTCGTCCTATATTTATTGCCTTTAAGTCCGTAAAACATTGATTTACAACAAGTTACAACACCTGAAATAGTATAAAATAAATTAAATAGCCAACAACATTAAATTTTATATGTTGTTGTTGTTGATTTTTCGAAAAATTAAAAAAATTTAACGTAACTAATTTTAATATTTTGTCCCCCCTTCATTCCGGGCGTTTCCCCCAAATATGGTTTAGATACTCTCGTGTTTTGTTGTTTGGAATTTTGAGTTATTTGGCCATTTCTGAGTTTTGTTCCGATGTTACGCAAATGGTGTCGGTACTGTACCTCATGTTCCTTTGCAATACAGGTAGCCATAAGGCTTCAAGAGCCTGCATAGCAAGGTCACGCAGCGCACTGAAGACCGTTCCGCTTTTATTAAGCCCTATAATCAAATGCGGAAGCCTCTAATTCTGGGGACTGCGTAATATCAGTTGTTAAGTTATAATAAAGTCATTATAACGTTATAGTGAATTTAATCATTGAATAATCAATTT
Source organism: Saprospiraceae bacterium (assembly GCA_020627865.1). Taxonomy (GTDB): domain Bacteria; phylum Bacteroidota; class Bacteroidia; order Chitinophagales; family Saprospiraceae; genus JAHDGC01. The sequence goes on from JAHDGC010000561.1 coordinate 4,332, forward strand.
GACAATAGCGCAAGACGTCAGAGATTTGTAATGGAGTTTAGTCTCTTGGGCAGCCATAATTTTGCCGAATACCCTGTTACCGATTTAGGGTTTTACAAGATTGTTTTTTCAGGTTTGGATCATGGTTTTCCAGTTCTGATCCTGTATGTCAAGTTATAGTAAAGTTATTATAACGTTACTTTTAGTTCTCTTAATATTTTTTGTTTGATTTATATTAGATGGTAATAAAAAACGATCACAAACAAAAAAAATCGAACGTAGCATTCGTGATGCTTACGATGTTTTGCAATATTCACTCCAACGTTATTATAACGTTATAATGACTTTTGTTGTCACAAAATCACGTTGCTCCCTCCAGTTATTGGTATTGCCAAACCAATTTATTTGGCTCCTAACGACTTTTTTCGAACCTCACGTGCAATTATCCGATTTTGAGTCAAAGTGTCCCGTATGCGCTTTATTTTATGGTTATTTTTGAAAATTAAGGTTAATTTAACTACCGATTTCAGTAAAAAAAGAGTTAATAAAGTTGTTTTAAACTTAAAGTAACGTTACTATGAAGTTGTCATTTTCAAATTATTCATTTTTTGTTAAAATAAAACTATGCGAATCTAAGGTGATCGGTCGGATTGAAATACTGAATAACATCACATAGTAAAATTACAGATATGATTTTAAACCTGCTTTAATATCGAGGTCAGTGTGTAAGATGTGGGCATGGTGCTAGAGCATATTTCTTAATCATTGCTCAACGTTGTAATAACGTTATAATGACTTCTTTTATCTCGCAGAATCTTTGGATCACTCCGATTGGTGATGTTATTCAAAGCAATTTATTTGACTTCTAGCGGATTTTTTGGGTCATGCTTGTGGGGATTTCATTTTTGTGCCAAAGTGTATCCTGATCGCCTTTTGGTGGCCATTTGGGAGAATGAGAAAGGATTAAATCCTTGATTTGAATACAAAACCGTAGAGCCGCAATGCATTGCGGCTCTACGGTTTTGT
>JAHDGC010000562.1 GCA_020627865.1 Saprospiraceae bacterium
GTACAATGGTACAATGGTACAATGGTACAATGGTACAATGGTACAATATGAAAATAATTAATTGCACTAATACACCATTAAAAAAGGGGGTACATGTCCAAGGTAGGCGATGCTGCTTTGCAAGCAACGTGTGTTGGGTTCGATTCCCATTACCTCCACAAATTCAATCATTCAATGGTACAATATTCCAATATGAAAATTATTGAACTATTGTACTATTGAACCATTAAAAAAACTAGGTGTAGCTTAATGCAAAGCGCTGCGTTTGGATCGCAGGAGATAGTGGTTCGAATCCATTCACTTAGACTAAATTTATTAGAATAATTATTTTTATATTGGAATATTGTACCATTGTACCATTGTACCATTGAAAAAAGCCTTGGTAGCCCAATTGGAAGAGGCGCCTGACTTAGACTCAGGATGTTGGGGGTTCGAGTCCCTCCTAAGGCACTTTATTAATGTAGAATTGGGAATGAAGAATTTAGAATGCAAAATTTTTAATTCTTCATTCCCCATTCTACATTATTCCTTTTCCAATTCCTTAAGCACGGCTTCTGCCTCTTCCTGCTTGAGGTCGGCAGCTTTACGATTCGTTTTAGATAAGCGATGGGCTTCTTCCAGTAGCTTTCTATATTTATTTTCTAATATTTCTTTTTTTGATTTCTTTTTGAAAAATCCGAACATAATTTTTTTTTAGAAGTGGAACAAGCAGATTGGAAAATTGTTTGCAATTTTTAAATCAGAATTAAAAAATCAAATGTATTTATTTTTTTACCGTTGCTTCACCAACCAAAAAGTAAAGGCTAATCTTAAACCCAATAAACCTGCGATACCCCTACAAGGTTATTTATTACACCGGGTAGTCTCTTAAATAACTTTAGGGATACTAAATGAAAAAATACTTCCTCCGGCAGGGTTAGGAGCAACCCAGATGTGTCCGCCATGTGCTTCCGCGAATGTTTTGCAGATGGCCAGGCCAACACCCGTTCCTTCTATTTCGGAACTAGATGCTAACCTTGAAAATAATTGAAAGATTTCCTGTTGTTGTTCCTTCGGGATTCCGGCACCGTTATCTTTTATATGAAAAAGGTAAGTATTGGCTTTTTCCTCTCCCAGAATATCTACGCTGGGCTGCATCTGGTCTGCGGAAAACTTCAGGGCATTATTGATTAAATTATTAAAAATTTGTTTTATTTTAATTTTATCTGCAAAAATAGTTTCCGGAATGTTTTTTATTTGAATATTAAATTTATCCCTGTTGCTAGTGTTGTGAAGTTCAACCATCAGGACATCATCAATGATGGATTTTACCGAACAGGGTTCAATTTTTAAAGCCGCCTCTTTGGCATTGGCATATTCCAAAACATCTGCAACCAGCCGATACATATCCTCACTCCCGTTTTTTATAAAGCTAACTATTTCTTCGAGGTCCTTTCGTTCAAGCGGCTCTATTTTTCGCTCTAAAATTTTAGCAAAATCTTTAACGACTCTTGCTGGTGCTTTTAGGTCGTGGGAAACGGTATAAGCATAATTTTTTAGCAGGCTGTTTTTCTCTTCTAAATATTTTTTTTGCTCTAATATTGTTTCCTGAGATTTTTGCAAGGCAACATTACCTTCCTCCAAAGCCTCATTCTGATTTTGAATTTTTCGAAGTAAATCTTTCTGTGTAATTGAATACTGATAATTCTTATAAGAAAAATACCCAAGCAAAAGCAACAATCCCGCTACCACTGCCAATTGGATATTCCGTTGTTTCAACTGATTTTCTTTTTCGACATGCTGCTTATTTAATACCTCATTTTCATCTTTTGTCTCGGAGAGTACATGCTCTTTTTGAATTCTCCTCTGCACCTCTATATTTATGTTGTTAATATATTTTTTGTTCGGCTCTGTTAATTTCTGAACCAGCACTTCTGCTTTGTGTTCCTCCTGTCGATTGTAGTATAATTTTAGTAAGTTCAGGATGGCAATTGGTGCTTGTTCTTCTTGTAAAAACCCTTCGGCCTGAACAGCTTTTTCAAAATGAAATGCTGCTTTACTCTCTTCTCCTTTATCGAGGTAAGCGTTGCCAAGGTTTACATGCACATAGAAACCAGATAACTTCACTCCGGACTCTCGTCCATACTTTAATGCCTTTTCTAGGTGAAAAATTTCGGCATCGCGTTCTCCGATTTCTCTATATATTCCTGAAAATGTCATGCCTATATAATATTTCCCTTTAGCCAAACCCAGTTTTTTCCAAATATTTTCAGCTTGCCGGGCATAATCCAATGCTTCTTCAAAAAGCTTTCGGGATTGCAACACCCGGGCAAGGTTTTGGTAGGCATAACCTGTGGTTCCCAGATCTCCCATTGCCTCAGCAGAGGAAGCTGCTTCTTTCAGGTGAGTCTCTGCTTTTTCCATTTCTCCTTTTTCAAGGAAGGCCAATCCGAGGTTCAATTTTGCTGTAGAAACCCCATATCTATCCTGACGTTCAAGACTAATAGACAAATGTTTTTTAAAATAAAAAACGGCACTTTCCAGATTTTTTTCAGCTACATAAATTAATCCAAGAACGAGATAGACCCGCCCGATTTGATTCATATCCCTGAGGCTGTCTTTCACAAAATCCTCTGCCTCCATTAACAGGGTTTTAGCCTCCACTAAGTTGCTTTGATTGTAATGATGAATGCCCCTGGTTACGAGCATCTTCCCCTGACAGGAACAATTACCAGACTTGGCCAGTTCATAAAGTCTGGCAATTTCTACCTGACTTTCAACCGCTTCTTCTTGTTGCTTTCGGATTTCCTCAAAGGATTTATCCAATGCATCACAAGCAATATCAGGAGGAGAAGCCAATGACAGTAAAGGCCATAATAGAAGTTGAAGAAATAAACTTCTTCTCACGGATTTGATTTTTTGGTTAAGGCAAAAATACAACAAATGGGGCTTGTGGTTGCCTCTATAAGGGTAAATTACAAAGAAAACCGAAAAAAACCTGCCATAAATGAAGTTTTTAATAGAAGTTGTTGGAAGTTTTCTGCTGCAATCGAGTGGAACCGGCAAGCGTTTTTGTACAGGTCAGTAAGAATAACTTTAAACAACTTCATTTAATCCTCCGACCTTTCTAATAACTTCAAAAATCTTTCTTCATTTTTATATTTTTGAAGGGTTTTCTTTTCGGGTAGTTTATCCTTTAAAGGATAGGCCGTGGAGTGCGTAATGGCTTCTTCCATATTCACATAGAACGAATCCATATTGTCTTTATCCGCATGTATCATTGCAATAGTTGCATATAGATATCCATCGGATTCCTCCAGCTTCAGGGCTTTTTGAATATTCTGTTCAGCTTTGTTTAAATTTCCCATGTCCCGGTGTATTTCTCCCCGGCTGACATAACCCATAAAATTCTTCGGATCTAATTCAATCAATTTATCAAAAACGGTAATGGATTTATCGTAGTTTTTTATTTTATAATGAGCAATCCCAAGATAGTGGTATGTCATGAAGTTGAAAGAATCCAAACCAATGGCTTTTTGGAAGTCGGGAATAGATTCTATATATTCTTCTGCGATGTATTTGGAGATTCCGCTATCATAGGAAGCAGAAAATGCGACTGCCACAGAATCGATTTCCCGATGGGTTTCGGTCGTATTGCTTCCAGTATTACTCTGGCAACTTATGAAAAATAAAAGTATGATTAAAAATGGTATTATTTGTTTCATTATTTTTAATATAAACATTTTTTTGGGTCAAAAAACGACAATTATACCTTTTCCTTTTTATTTTAAAATTTTATAAAATTCGCCAAAAGCTACTAGACAACATCTTCATTCCACCCCAAGAGCACTATGAAATAGAATGAAACATAAACTTTTGCCCTATCGAAAAAAGTATGGAATGACAAACCTGTTTTGGTAAGACTTTTATTGATTTTGCATGGCATCAAGATATATTTTGTAGCCTTCCAGTTCTTGTTCAGATACTTTTTCAACTTTCAGTAATTCGGGCTGGCCTAGTAAAAACCCCTCTCTGGCCATTGGAGCATGCCCAATCAGAAATTTTAAATCTGCTGTGGATACATCCACAGGTTTCGTCTTGAATTCATTATCATACATTCTGACATGAGCAGCTTGCTCATCCAGTACTAAAATTTTGGACACCCGATAGGTTCCTTCATCATTTTTTGAAACATAAATTCCTCCTTCTACTAAATTATCCGTTGCTTGGTTTGCTCCGTTTGTACAACCCATAAAACTACATAGCAACATCACGAATAATAATAAAGATGTGTTTTTCATTGTGTTTAATTTTTAAAATATTAAAAAAATAAAAGTTTCGTCTTCTAAAAAGCAAGGAAAAGATTTTTGACTTTACCAACTAAACCCTACTCGTCCTCTTTACCCTGCAAACCATAATAAGATAAAGTCTTACCCTCATTCGTATAATCTCCTTCATACTCTAATCCCAGTTTTTTTAATAAACGGATAGATTTATAATTTTCGGGAATAGTGACCGCAATGATATTGTCATATACATTTCTTGCTATTATTTCTTCAAGATACTTTTGACTGGCTTCAAAGGTATAGCCCTTTTTCTCAAACTCAGGCAGCAGTGCAAACCCTATATCCGGAAATTTTTCAGTCTCGCGTTTAAGGAAGGTAACGATTCCAATGGCCTGTTGGGTTCCTTTAAGTTCAAAAACGTTGTAATAAAAATTTTCATGGTTAAGAATTTTTTGAATATATTTTTGAGCTGCCTTTAGATTAGAGATATTCCTCTTTCCAATAAATTTTATCCAACCCTCTGAATTGACCAACTTGAGCATAAATGGTGCATCGGTTAATTTGATAGGTCTTATCCTGAGTCTTTCCGTTTCTAAGTATAAATACATTTTCTGATTTTTTAAGGTCATGCTGAATAAAAAAAATCCTTGCAAATGATTCATTCACAAGGATTTTGATTTTTAATTCTGGTGGAGCTGGAGGGATTCGAACCCTCGTCCAGACAAAGTGCCGAAGGGCTTTCTACATGCTTAGTCCGTGATTAAATTGTCGGGCGGGGAGGAGGATCACGATCATTCCTTTTCCCAACCGTATTACCTTAAATTTCACCTGGCAGTCGGCAAAGGCTACCCGGCTAACCTGAGGGTGTTATGATATGCGGCACATTGTGTATCAGGTGTCAAACGTACGGCACAATGGCTTTCTAATTCCTTGAATTAGGCAGCCATGGCAAAACGTGGTTCGCCGTATAAAAAATGGTTGATTATTATTTGTTGACGGAGTAAATAATCTTGCTCCGACATGCTTACCAGACCGCGAGCTTTCCTGTCGATTCCAGTCAGCCCC
>JAHDGC010000563.1 GCA_020627865.1 Saprospiraceae bacterium
GGGTGGCCAAGTAAATGCTCAAAAGATGTTTGGCCGCTTTCATCTGTTGGAGGTGCACCATTCTTTCTTCGGCACAACCATAAGCATACTCACCAGCCTCTAAAGCCGCTACAAGTTTTTTTTTATCCATCAATACCTTTGAGCGATTGAGCATCAATTGGCACTTCTGGACGGGGAAATTGTATTGTTCAGAGATACGTAAACCTTGTTTAATATAATGATCTGCCTTGTCAAACTGCCCTTCTTCGATAAATATATCAGAAAGAAGTCTAGTTGCTCTTGCAAAGGTTTGGTAATCTCCTATCCCTTTTGTCATCGGTAGGTATTTGAGCATAGTTTTAACCGCTTCCTTAGCTTTACCGCCTTTGTATTGTGCAAATGCATAATCTGCCATATACATCGCAATGATCGCCTCATTGTTCTGTTGTTCCGCCAATGTAATGACCTGTTCAAGATATAGCATTGCATCTTCGTGATCGTCCATATTGGTATAGGCCTGTCCCATATTACCAATAATCAATAGACGCAAACGATCCAGCGGAAGATACTTTTCATGAATTTCGTATGCACTTTGAAAACTCTGGATAGCTTCGGTATATTGCAATCTGTATCTATAGGAAAGTCCAATGTTATTAAGGCATGCCGCCTGATTGTAATAATCACCACCAATTTTTGATAGCTCATAACATTTTTGATACAATGCAATGATCGTATCCGGATGATTACCTAATTTGTATTTAGCAATACCCAGATTCTTGTAGGCCATAGCTTTCCCTTTCAGGTAATCAAGCTCCTTAGCAAGTTCTAGTGCCTGTTGGGCGAAAGCATCTATTTTAGCGGGAGCACTTCTCCGGTAGGCATAACTCAGATCATTCAGCAAGTCTACCCGTGTTTTATCCTTTGAAGGGTGAGTACGAAGTTCCTGATGTAGGTCATCTATAATATTATCATAATTTTGCCCTTGTATACTACTGAAGCTAACAAGCAAAAAAAAGCACCATACAAACACTTTTTTTATGAATGTCGCATTAGTAACGCTGGAAAAAATAGATTTCACTTTACTTATCACTTCACATAATTTCATTCTGGATGGCAGTGCTGCTACTTTGATACGTTACCTCATGAGGCATGTTGCGTTTCTTACGAAAAAGCCCTATCAATCAATTGTATGTTTAGTTGAATAAAACTTAGAAGCTGTTTAAATTTAGTTTTTTGAATAATATGAAATGTATTTTTTCGTCAGATAAGGCATCAAAACCGGAGTTTAGCAGCGCTAAATGAGGATTTTGATAACGCAATATGGCGGAAAAAGACGTTCATATTAACGAAAGGATTAAATTTAAACAGCTTCTTAAGCATATTAAAAAAGCATTCCTCGGAGAGAGGAATGCTAAAACTAAGTATGTGGCATTTTAAGTTTGATTCAGTCGATCTGCGCCAGATACTTAATGTGAGAACGAGTAACAATTATATACTGTATGATAAAGAAGAAAAGACTTCCGCTATGTTTATGCTCGTGTTTATTCTGCTGCATCAATGTAAAACACAGGCTCAGTTTTAATATCATGGAAAACACAGTTGTACAATCCAAGATTACCATCTGTCAACTGCTTGTAAGAATCTTGCTCTTGATCCCAGATTAACTCTACCTGAACACCCTGACCATATCCAGTAAAGATACTGTTGTAGTATTTCCCGCCAGCATTATCACGGAAAACAAGTGTTTTTTCCTCAGCATTTCCGATAGAAGTAACATTGGCAAAATCCGGTGTTGCATATGGCATAGCGGTTTCAGGATCGGTTCCACCGTCATGTTCACCACCACTACCGGCAGCGCCACTTGTAGGATCTTGGTGTACAACGATAAACTGATTCTGGCCACTGTAGCCTTCGTCATAATCCAAACCATCATCACCGCAGAAGATGACCAATAGGTTTTTAGCATTTACCGTTCCGCCAAACCATTCGATACCATCATCCAAGTTGCCAATAACTTCTATATTTTCAATCGTAGTTCCAGAACCAACACCACCAAGTGTCAAACCATTGATTTCATTGTCACCACCAATCAAAGTTCCACCATGACGAATAGAAACATACTTCAATAAACCTGAGTTGTCCGCATCATTCGCTGCATCTTTCCCGCCATATAATCCCCTAACTTCTGAGGTAGGAATGCCTTCAACAGCTTTTTCGCCGCCATCTGGATTGATCGTGGCCTTACCCAAGATAATAAGTCCTCCCCATCTACCGCGCGTAGAGGCTTCCTGTCCGCCACAATCATCATCAGTAGTTGTAAAAATAATAGGTTCATCTGCTGTACCATTCGCCATGATTGTTCCTCCGCGAGCCACGATAAGTGCCGTCGCATTTTCCCCCTCGCCTGGCTTTGATTTAATCACGGTTCCTGCCTCAATATGAAGCGTCTGACCTTCATTTACAAATACAAATCCTTCAAGAATATAAGTATTCGCTTTTGTCCAATAAACATCATTAGCAGCAGCAATCATATCAGCATCCGTTATATTCACCTCCGGTCTATCACATGGAAATGCATTTGTAGTACCACCTAGTAAAATATTGTCATAAGAAGACCATCCTGAGTACCAAGGCGTTCCATTTGGATCTACGGCTCCTTTATAATCTACACTCTCCAAACCAGCCGGTAAAGTAGCCCGTCCACCTAAATCAGCAGTAGGTTTTATACTAGCTGCACCAAATCCCGGATCAGCAACAAGATTTGAGTGCTCATCAAATTTGGCTGCAAAAGTGGAATCTGCCGTTGCTACAACTTCCTCCTTCGTTTGTGTCGGCGTAACGATTTCATCATCATCTCCACAAGAAGTAAAGAACAAACCAGCCATCAAAAGCGCTGCGATTAAAAATTTTGTTTTTGCAATCATGTTTAAAATAGTTTATTAAACTAATATTTTTCAATTAATTATATGTCGTGATATATAATGCTTAGTTTTATAACACAAAAAAACGCTATTTCCATTAAGTCAATGTTAGTCCAATATTAACTATTTGTTAAGTTATTTTCATATACGATTTGGTGTGATATTTGCAGTATAGTCTTCAAAGCACCTCACTCCATCTTCCCTCTTTTTTATCAGAACATCCTAAAATACTTTATAATAGCCAACTAAACCCCGAAGTACATTTAGTGACCTATTATATGTACAAAAAACTTAATCTTATGCAACCCAATATTACTACACAAGAAAAAGCCTCCTATTCTGAAAAATTTTGCTTAGTACTTTTTGTTATCCTCGTTTTCATTTCTTTTTACAACTGATATAAAAGCTCCCCTCTCTCTATTTTAGTGGATAAATTTTAGTTTTCAGCCATTTCTTGAGCTGATCGTAAATAACTTGCTGTTCTTCCTTGGAGAAACTGCTGATTCTTACGGCGTGGGATCCACCTTTTTTTACCATGCGCAAGGCATCCATACCCGCAACAGGCGTATAGCCACAAGCCGTCCAAGTATCTAGCTCTCCATAGATATACAGTATTTTTTTGCCTTTTTTATCCAAAAAGTTTTTAACATCCTGCATGTAAGCTGGATTAAACGTCAAATCCGCATCTTGCGGGCCGAAAATAAGATTACTGGGCTTTTTTAAAGACACCAACAAGTCTTTAACATGGTCATGCACGAAACCATAATATCCCAATTCTGTTAAAAATTGGTAAAAGGAAGGACGATAATAATCCGCAATGGCATCACTATAAAAGTCATAGCCAACTAACTTATTCAGATAATCGAAGATTTCCTGCATAGAAGCACCACGCGATGGAACAGCATCACAATCACTGGCATATTGCCAAAAAGAAAAGGTGAGTTCTAAAACGGCAAACTCCAACACAGCACCTGTACCAATAGAAAAACCCATCTTATGGTTGACCGAAAAGGTATCAATCATGGGAATGAGTTTCTCCCTATTTTCAAGGGCATACCGCTGGAAATCTGCCAACTTATCTCGACATGCTTTGCTCCCTATGGTTTTGAGGTGTTCATCCGTTCTGGGATCTTCCTGTGCCAAAGCAATGGGAGCCACATAGGGAATAGCCACACAAACATCTTTCGGATATTTGCTTTTGTATATCAAGGTCGTGCTACCGCCCTTACTGATGCCTGTACTGATCCACTTCTTGCGATATATTTTCTTAAAAATAGCCCGGATACGGTGTAAATCCTCAGCAGCTTGGTCATTGGTCAGGTACTGCCAATCCATTTTATCGGGTTTAGATTTCCCCATATAGCGATACTCTACACTGACCTGATTCGCCCTCAATATCTTGGCAATTTCACTGGTTGCATAACGACCATTATACCCTTCGGTAACAATGACTGTTGGGGCTTTCCGGTCATAATGAGAAAGGAAAAACCGTTGCTCGAAAGTACCTGCACTTGGATTCTGATGATCTAAAGGTTGCTTGATTTTGATCTCATATGCTTCCTTGTAATGATCGGTTGCCTTTAGCTTTTTTATGGTCGCATTCGGGACTTGTTTTTTCAACAAGACAATCACAGGCGAATCTTCCGCAAATAGGGTAAATGCTTGTACAAAGAGACAAAGCAGGAGGATGGTTATTTTTTTCTGCATGATTTTATCGAGTTAAGTATGAATAACAATTATTTAGCATCTACACTTTTTGTAGAAAGCATTCTAAATAGCGCAAATTAACAAAAATCACTATAATTGTATTTTCCTGATTGTTTTTCCTTATTTTTAGGCTGGAGAATTTTACCCCAAACACCGTTTCGATAAAAATGAATGTGTTGAAACAGAACTACCAATATTACAAAACCATTTTTAAAGGCAAAAAATGTCCCTTCGCTTTTGTCGATCTTGATTATTTTGATGAAAATATTCAAAACATCAAGGCACGAGCAGGGGATAAAAAGATCAGGATTGCTTCAAAGTCAGTGCGATGCATAAAGCTACTAAAAAGAATATTGAATGCAGATGAGCAATACCAAGGTATCATGGCTTTTAATGCAGATGAAGCCGTTTTTTTGAGCCAACATGGATTTGACGATATTTTGTTAGCTTATCCCGTCTGGAACGAAACCCAGATTGCAGCAATAGCGAGAGAGATTGCCAAAGGCCGCTACATCAACTTAATTCTAGATTCGAAGGAACATGTAGCACAAATTAATCGTGTTGCCCAAGAAATGAGCATCACCATTCCGGTAAGCTTGGATATTGATATGTCTTCCGAGTTTCCGGGCATCTATTTCGGCGTTTATCGCTCCCAGATCAAAAATGAGGAACAAGCGGCAGTAGTAGCTGAGCATATCGAACAAGCTAGCCACGTACAGC
>JAHDGC010000564.1 GCA_020627865.1 Saprospiraceae bacterium
AAACATTACGAAAGTTCAAGAATTGTTTCCAATATACAATGAGCTTTCGGAGCGCCACTTTGATACAGAACAACAACAAGTTCGTTCCGTATTAGAAGCACGGTATCAAAATCGTCAGAAAGAAGCGGAAAATACCGACCTTAAAGCCCAAACACTTAAAAATGAAGAAACGATAAAAGTACAGCGTATCCTAGGTGGGTTTATTCTATTGCTAACATTACTGACTGTTGGAGGTGCGTGGTTTGCTTATTATATTAAGCGGACACAAAATGCTTTATTAGAACAAAAAGTAGAAGAGAGAACTAAAGCCCTTAGTGAAGCTAATCACGAACTGGAACGTTCCAATCAGGAGCTAGAAAAGTCGAATGAAGAATTGGAGCGCTTTGCTTACATTGCTTCTCATGATTTGAAACAACCCCTCAACACGGTCATTAGTTTTGCTCAGTTATTGCATAAAGAGGTTAAAAATACGGCAAGCGAAAGTACACAAGATTATCTGAAGTTCATCATGAATAGTGGGAACCAGATGAAAAGGTTGATTGAGGATATTCTGGAATATTCAAAACTTAGTGAGCAAAAAAGGACTCCGGAACCCATTGATTTAAATAGCTTAGTGGCAGAAGTTAAGGTCTCTATCCTTGAGTTGATAGAACGTAAAAACGCCCAAATAGAGGTTGTCGGAACGCTACCTACTCTAGAGCAAGAAAAAACAAAGTTGCTTCTTTTGTTTAAAAATCTTATTGAAAATGGCATTAAATATAATCAATCCGGAGCACCGAGTATTAAGATTAAAAAATGATTCTTTTATTTAAGAATCTCATTGAAAACGGTATTAAATATAACCAATCTGAGGCACCAGTGATTAAAATTCAACAATACAAGCACGGATCATTTATTTGCCTATCTTTTACGGATAATGGCATCGGTATTGATAAAAAACACTTCTCTAAACTCTTTAAGATGTTTAGTCGATAGCACCATAGCAGTGACTATGAAGGAACAGGGTTGGGCTTATCACTTTGCAAAAAAATTGTACAGAATATGGGAGGCAACATATCCGTAGAAAGTCAACTGGGTAAAGGCAGTACTTTTCATGTAGATATTCCTCATGAATTTACGCTATCTTAGATCGTAAACTGGATATACTTAATTGTCTTCCCTACCTCAAGATGTTTTCTTTCGTAATAAGTTTTGAGTTCCAACTCTGGCGTAAATAATGCGGATTGATAAATATCCGGATTATGATAAAGCAGTTGGCATGCAGGATCATTGTCAATAACCGCTAGTGTATGCTCATAGAGGGATGGAGCATCCGTTTTAAGATGGATTTTCCCGTCAGGTTTTAAAATTTTACGGTAATGATCCAAAAAATTAGGGGAGGTTAGCCGCCTGTTAAACTTACTTTTTCGGATAAAAGGATCGGGGAATGTTATCCAGATTTCACTGATTTCATCCTTGTCAAAAAAATTGGTGATGACCTCGATTCTGGTTCTGAGAAAGGCAACATTATGGAGCCCTTGTTTCAGTGCTTTTTTGGCCCCTTGCCAGATTCTTGCTCCCTTAATATCCACCCCAATGAAATTCCGATCTGGGAAATGTTGGGCTAAGCCAACCGAATATTCTCCCCGCCCACAAGCCAGTTCGAGAACAATGTCTTGATTATTTTCGAAATGTTTTGCTGCCCAATGCCCTTTCAAATCAACTTCTTTTCCTCCCTGCCCTAATAATATTGGAATCAAGGGGTCAAAATTCTCATATACATGAGGGAAATTCAGTAACTCCGCAAATTTCAGGAGCTTGTTTCTTTTAGCCATTTTTTAAAAGTCTCTATCGTTATTTTATTTAGATGTTTTTATTATCAACCTCTCTATTCTCTACTCTCTACTCTCCCTAAATCAATACCTTTTTCCTAATATCCTATCCAATTGCAATTCATATTCTGAGAACTCCGCCATGTTCTTGTGGCTCGCACCTTCTATTTGTATAAAACGATCCTTGCTTTTTAATACAGATTTTAAATTATCGGTGCAGCGCCCAGGGACAATCTCATCATTTTCGGCCTTTAAGATGAATACTGGACAGGTGACTTTTGCCAAATGATCCATGTTGGAGAAACGATAATCCAATTCATAAGGCAAATAAAGAATGGGTAACCTTGCCTGTATCACACTGATAATATCATCAAAAGGCGTTTCTAAAATCAATAAAGGTGTATCTACTTGTGTGGCCAGCTGTGCCGCAATAGCACAACCCAAAGAACGGCCGTAGAGAAAAATTTTCTCGGTTGGTAGCTGTTTACTTAACCAATCATAGACCAATTGGGCGTCTCCATATAGTGCATCTTCAACAGGTTTCCCGCCACTTTTCCCAAAACCTCGATAATCCGTCATCATAACATCATATCCCCTTGCGGTAAATACTTCCCGATATTGGCTCCATCGGATCATATTGTCTGCATTGCCATGAAAATAAAGAATGACACCTTTGGTACTATCTTTCTGACTACAAAAGTAGAGATTATTTATGGTAAAACCATCAGGCGTTTGAAGGTCAATTTCTTCAAAAGATTCTTCAAATTCATAGGTATAGGTATTACTGAGCTTTACCGGTTGAAAGATCAATAATCGCTGGAGCCAGTATACAGATGGTATTAATAGCAGATATAAGACTAAAGCGAGACCTAATAAAGTGATATAATTTTTTATCTTCAATTTTCGTAAAAATTTAGAGCATCTTGGTGAATTGGTCATTAGAGCGAAAATAGCCAATTTTTTGATTAGAAATGCTAGGCTTGCACCGACTGGATGCAAAAGCACAAAAAACGGAGTTTAGCCGTAGCTAAATTAGTATTTTTGTAACGACGGATAATCGAAAAATTGGCATTTGCAGTTCATTTACTAAATCACCAATATGCTCAAAGATGCAAAATACAAATCTTCATTTCGAAATTAAAGAATGTTCCATAAATATCATCATCCCATTACTAGAACGAGTCCCTGAATTTGATTCTAGAAGGGATACATCATACTATCAGGATACCATAAAGGGGAAAAAACATCTCGCATTAATTGCCGTGGATGCCAATGGAGAAGTTTTGGGGTTTAAGATCGGATATGAGAAAGATGGCGGGTTTTATTCTTGGTTAGGTGCTGTTTTCCCAGCATATAGGAGAACAGGAGTAGCACTTGCTTTAGCGGAATATCAAGAAGCTTGGGCGAAAAGCAATGACTTTCCCTTTATTTTCTTTAAAACTCGGAATAAGTTTAAAGGAATGCTCATCTTTGCGCTTTCAAGGGGGTTTAACATCATCAGGTTGGAAGAAAAAGCAGATATAGCAGAGTATCGAATCGTATTAAAAAAAACTTTAACGGCTTCTTAGGTAAATTTAAACCGCTTCTTCAATACAAATTATTTTTTTATTCGTTTATATTTGCACAGAGACGACTGTATATTGATCCCTTGTACTTAACCTAACACTTGACTCATAGTAAAGTCTAACAATTTACCATCATGAAGAAATTAGCTTTTTTATTTTTTTGTATAACTTATTTTACTGCCCAACTCTCAGCCCAAGGCTTTTCTTATGGTTTTAAAGCTGGTTTGAATTTTTCAAAATTTAGTGGCCCGTCAGAGCGAGACGAAGCAGTTAACCTGGAGACATTTAACTTCAATACGGGATTTCATGTTGGCGCCTCATTTATTTATAAATTTACAGACCTTTATGGTGCTAAGGCCGAGCTTTTGTTTTCCCAGAAAGGAGGGAAGATTGATTATTCTGGTTCGGGATTCCAGAAGTTTCCTGCTGTCGATGGCGACTATATTTTAGTGACGGGTAATCGAATGGCCTCTTTGAATGTTTCCACTTCTTATATTGATGTGCCGATAATGGTTTATGGAAGGGTCTTGCCTTGGCTTGAAGTTTCCGGGGGTGTCAACGTAGCTGTATTGATTAACTCCACGGCTACAGGAGAGGTAAATTTTGTAGGCGAGTCTCGGGATATAGATGCTATTTTTAACTTGGATTACAACTATTCGCAGGATGAATTGATTGATTTAGATACTTACAATGCGGATGATTATGATATAAGACCCGTAATCGGTACAGGAACGAGCGTTATTATTCCAAAAATATCGGCTGGGGCTTCTGCTGGTGCCTACTATGATTTTGACAGAAAACTCGGGAAACTGTACAGGCCTTTTGATTTTGGACTGAATGCGGGTGTTTCTTTCTTTATCAATTCCAGTCTATACGTAGGCTATCGTTTGAATTACGGACTTAGTGATGTGACCAATAATAGTGCGGATGTGTCAAGATATGAGACAGGAGATCGGGATAGTTTCATCCTGAGAACGGATAAGGATACCAATTTATCTATGCAGGCGTCTATAGGATTTAGTTTTTAACAAAAATATTTTTTATCAAAGCTACTGGTTAGCTTCAAGCTAACCAGTAGCTTTGAAATCTTTTCTTATCAAATAGCCCTACACCTTTCTTTCAGCCACGTCCGTTCCGCTTCATTTAATCTCGGAGCCAGTTTCTCGTAAACTTCTTTATGGTAACTGTTAAGCCAATCTCTTTCTGATTCTGTCAGCAGAGAAGTATCAACAAGCTGCAAATCTATCGGGAATAAGGTAATTGTTTCGAAGCGCAAAAAATCTCCAAATTCTGTTTCCTCATCCTTTACCACTAAAACCAGATTCTCAATCCGGATACCATAATCACCATCCTTGTAAAATCCAGGTTCATTTGAGGTAATCATCCCCGGCTCAAAGGCTACATTGCTTTTTCCTGTGGCATTTGGCGAAATACCCTGTGGGCCTTCGTGTACATTAAGAAAAAAGCCCACACCGTGCCCCGTACCATGCCCGTAGTTGAGACCATACTGCCAAAGGTGCTGTCGGGCAAGAATATCCATTTGTACCCCTTTAGTGCCGCGTGGAAACTTCAGAGTTGCCAATCCTATGTGCCCTTTGAGTACAAGTGTAAAATGCTTTTGCTGTGTTGCGGTGGGGGTACCAAGGGCTGTTGTTCGAGTAATGTCTGTTGTTCCAGTATGATATTGTCCTCCGGAATCCATTAGCAATATTCCCTCTGGTTTGATTTCAGCACAAGTGCCGGGTTCTGCTCGATAATGTACGATGGCTCCATTACCGTTATATCCTACAATGGCGTCAAAGCTTTCTCCAAAATAGTCATCATTAGTCTTGCGGAAGCGGATAAGTTGTTCTGCAACTGCTGTTTCCGGAATGGGGCTTTGTTGGATGCCCTTTTCTAACCAACGATACAATTGTAACAGGGCAACACCATCTTTAA
>JAHDGC010000565.1 GCA_020627865.1 Saprospiraceae bacterium
GCTCCATTGGATTATAAGGTCGCTTTACAATGCGTTCATGAAATCCTCCCGTATGCCAACTTGCATATTCGCAAAAAGGAATGTTGTGATAACCTTCCGTTCCTTGCTGATAACGGAAATACTACTGAACATCTACAGCTTGATTCCCCAACGGCTTTGAACTATTGTGTTTGTAAATGTGTTTCTGTAACACATCCCTGCTCCGCTACCCTAACCTCAAATGTTGCCGCAGCAGGAACTTCAAAGCCCGCCCCTAACAATACATGTTCGGCGGTTTCAAAAACAACATCGTCTGTACTATCCACCACGCCAGCACTGGTAATCGTAAGGCCAGCCCTGTAGTAACCAGATGGCAGTGTATTGTCTGTTACAAGATGATCAATACACTGTGGGTCTCGGATACTTATCCCGATATTGAACTGGTAAGTTCTTGCAATATCTGTAGTTGTATGGTAGCCGAGTATTGGAGCCAAGCCCTCCACAATCATACCAGCCCCATCTCCTGAAGGACCACCCGTATACCAGATGGTATCGTGCGGCTCCCCTACCCAATTGTAGACGATCGTCGCCCTGACCCCACTCCCAGAACCATCTGCATACCCATCCATAAAAGCGGGGGCAATAACCTCCCCAGGATCAAGCAGAAAAGTTGCTTCTCCATCGTCTAAGAACGCAAAAGAATTTGCTAGTTGGCTATACTCTCCAAATACTCTAGTCGTTCCAATTTTTAAAACGGTAAAATCATTTTCGCCATTGATCTTTACAACAAAGGGCGTTACTGGGTTTGATTCTGTATATGGGCCAACATAAAAGTTGAAGGAGTCCAGACTTATTTCTTGCTGTTCGCTAGAAATATTTGTATAAATATCTGTTTTATTGACAACCATACCCGCAGACCAACCATCTAAAGCACCAGTAGTGTTATGATCATTCCCGAAAATGTCTGTTGCAAAAGGCACGAATCTTATCCAATTCGTATGGATACCGCTTCCCATAAATTCTAAGCGAAGTGTCTTGTCATCTCCCCCGGTAAAGGGAATCCCATTTAGTCGGACGGTTTGGAAGTTAGCTAAGCTACCCGTATTGGGTAAATGAAAGGTATCCAAAATCGTACTGTCTAGTTTGGCAACCAATAAATTGCCGATGCCATCTGTAGCAACCCTAAGTTCAATATCATAATTCCCTTCCGTTACATTCACGGTATACTCTAGCCATTCCATCGCATTACTCAAATTGGTATGGCCTACGGTGTATCCTCCATCACCAGAAATTATATCTACAGATTCCTCTGGCCGATAACTTGCATTTCCATTGTTGGAATTATCATTATCATAGTAGGCAATATCTGGCCCTCCGAGATCATAATCCTCTATTTCTATGGTACCTGGAATCGGGTGTGGAACCCTATCTGGGTAAGCAAATTGTAGTCGTATAGAATCAAGGAGTTGGATATGTGTGCGGCCATTAATTTCCTCGAAGCCGATAATCTTTTCTTCCTCATTTATCGAAACCATCAAACCATGCTTTAAATTCGTCCAACTCGTCACCGGCAGTGGATCACCTGCCGTAAATGGATAGAGCATGACCTTAAAATTAGGGGTGACCACATTGGCCTCGATCAGTAAGCGGGAAATGGGATAAAAAGCATTGATATTTAGGGTATCTAACATGGCTGGTATTCCTCCTGTATACCCATCATTACTTAAAATTCTAACAAGTAATTTACGATTACCATTCGGTTCTGCTAAAATTACGTCGCAACGGTAATCTTCGTCTTCCAAGTTTACCTCCCAAGATTCGATAAACAAATCCGATGCGGTTTGGGCTAACCATTTGTAGTTGTGAACCGCGCTATCTTTTTGAACATCATCCACAATAAGCATGTAGGGATTTTCACAACGGACTAATGCCACAGTACGATATACACGTTCCATAGGATTATATGGGCCTTTTACGATGTGCTCTTGCTGGCCACCAGCTTGTGAACTGGCATATTCATAAAAAGGCGTATTGTGATAATCTTCCGTACCTTGTTGGTAGCGGAAATCATTTGGGGTTTCCGTTACCGCAGTCCAATATCCTGCTCCAAGAAAAGGATAATCGGCACCGGGAATATTATTGATCCAATCCCATTCCCAAGAGTAAGCATAAGTCGCATCACCGACAACCTGTGCCATGATGCCGTCATCTTCAAACTTTAGAATCTTTCCGGGCTGTCTTGCTTTTCCACCATCCCTTGGTGTAACATGAACACCCTTATCATCAATTAATAAGCAGCTATGGTATTTTGTTTCTTGAAAAACATTGGAATAGGTATACCTGACCCAATCCCGCCCCAAAGCACTCAAGGTAAAATTATTTCTATCGCCATAGGTTTGTCCGCCCATATCTTGTCTACAGTGAAAATGAGTCATCATGTCCAAGCTGTCGTATCCGCTTCTTAACACGGCTAAGCCGCGCTCTGGCGCAAAGAAGCTTTTGGATTGCAAAGTATTCTTAGCTTGGGTGGCTTTGCTTCCACTTTTATAATCAGATGTAAACATTATTGTTGTGAGCAGATTAGCAAAGTTATCATTCGGATAAATTTCTTGGTAGACATAGCCATAAGCATCCGTATCGTAAATTTTCTCAATATAATTTCGCCAAGCATAATCTACGCCTTCATCATTGGGGTAAATCCATTTCAGACCAACCGCATCAGGTGGATTATTTTTGTAACCTCCCTGTACTATTCCCTGTCCTGTTCCTCCCCAGACATCCGTTCCCACAAAACTGTGCCAGTAAGGTTGGGTAATCGCCGGAAGGAATTCGTTTCCAAATGCTCTAAGATGCGGATGCCCTAACAAACTATACCCTCGTTTTGCTGCTGCAATCAGAGAAGTCGCCACCACATTGTTTTGCCCTAAGCCTTCATAAGGTGCACCTGATGCATACCAGCCGTAAGTAAGGAAGTTGCGATACGTTAGCATAAACTCCTCTTCTAATGTGGGGTTATACCCTACTTCTCCTTCGATGGCATAGTTTGTCAATAAATCAAAAGAATTGGATGCCGCTTTGTAGCTTGTTGTATTATAATATTCTACGCCCGAACCATACCGCATCGTTGTTGGAATAATTTTGGCCAATGTCATTCTTACAGAATCTTGTTGATTCGTATTCATATTGTTGTAATTCAAATCATAAGCCATTGCCATATGGACACCGCCGAATTTCATATAATTATTTGGATTCAAATCAGGCGCATTAAAAACAAGCTGTGCCCAGTTTGACATTGCCCGCCCAAGCCTAGCTGCCCGTTCATCATATCGCAATCCAGTATCCGCATCATAAGCGGCTGGATCTGTTTCCATCATTACCAAACATTCCAATGCTTCCAAAGCCATCATGCTTGCTACTTTTTGATAGCCAAAAAAATTGAAACCGCTCAAGGCAGTCGGATCACCGTTTATCAATTGATAGTAATAAGAACTAATATCATAGGCTCCTGCATTTTGGATGTACCGCACCCCTTGCTCATCCTGGCCATAATCCGCATTATGGTTATAACCATTAGCAACGTATCCAAGGTGTTGCAAAGTGGTATAAGCATGCATCTGATTGAAGGCCTTTTGACCACTCATTGTATTTTGCAAGCGATCTGCTAATGCTGGAATTTCCTCCGAGCAAAGGAAGACACGAGGGTGTACCCCAACGGGAGGAGCAGGTGCAATCTCCCGAACATCTGCATTATTGAAGTCAATATCCAGCGAGCCAAATGTTCCAGCGGGGTACTCATCCCATTTGTGGTAAAAACCACCGGGTCGTCCGGGTGCATCCGCACAATAATTCTGAGCCAAAGTCAAGTATGTTCGTCCCTCTTCTGATTCCTCAAAGGCATAGACCTGATTTTCTCCATCCAAGGAAATCACCAATTGATCCCTTCCTGTATTCCAATCTGTAACGGGTAATGCATCGCCATCCGTAAATGGATACAGCATGATTTTAAAGTTGGGGGTAACGACATCCGCCTCCACAACTAAGCGGGTAATGTGCATATCACTATGGGGATTAACATAGAGCGTATCTATCCTTCCAGGTGCCCCTCCAGTATACCCTTCATTGTTCAAAATCCGGACTAACATCTTCCGATTGCCACCAGATTCTGCCAAAATCACATCACAACGATAATCTTGCTCTGCAATATTAACATCCGTAGATTCTATAGACAGGTCTGGCGATATTTGGAGTGCCCATTTATAATTATGAACGGAGGAATCTTTTTGCAAATCATCTACCACAAGCATGTAAGGTTTATCCGTCCGCATCATGGCAAGGGTACGGATTACCCGCTGCATCATATTGTAAGGTCGCTTGATGTAATGATCTTCATGTCCAGGGTTGAACCAACTGGCATTTCTATAGAAAGGAATATTAAAAAAGTCTTCTTCCCTTGGTTGATAAAGAAAGTCATTTCTGGTTTCCGTTACCTCCGTCCAATCCTCTGTTCCTAAAAAAGGATGGGCCTGAGATGGCAGTGCTGTGAAGGGATTCCACTCCCAAGAATAAGCATAGGTTGCATCTCCCGTTATTTGTGTAAATGTACCATCATCTTCAAAGTTAAGCACCTTCCCGGGTTGGGGAATTTTGCCGCCATCTTTAATTCCCAAGTCATTGATCAGTGGACAACTGTGCCATTTTGTAGCATTAAAACTAGGCCCATAAGAATACCGAACCCAATCCCGTCCGAGTGCACTCAATGTAAAACTATTTCGATCTCCATAGGTATGACCACCGAGATCTTGGCGGCAATGAAAATGGGACATCATGGCCAAGCTATCAAAGTCACTTCTCATCGTCAGTAATCCTCGCTCAGGTGCAAAGAATGTTTTTTCTCCTTCTAGCGCGGCAGTAGCTTGTGCCGTTCGATCACTAGTATTGTAATCCGTTGTAAATATAATTGTTGCCAGCAAATTACCAAGGTAGCCATGCGGCTCAATTGGTTGATAAACATAGCCATAGGAATCTGAGTTGTGCACTTTTTCAATATAATTTCTCCAAGCAAAATCGACACTCGGATCATCAGGATAAACCCATTTCATACCGACATAATCACAAGGATTGTTTTTGTATCCTCCCTGAACAACGTGGAGACCTGTTCCACCCCATGCATCCGTACCGACAAAGCCGTGCCAATAAGGCTGGGTAATTGCAGGCATGAATTTTTGTCCGTATGCCCTGAGATGCGGATGTCCCAACAAACTGTATCCACGCTTGGCGGCTGCAACTAAAGATGTTACATAGGCATAATTTTTACCTAAACCTTCATAAGG
>JAHDGC010000566.1 GCA_020627865.1 Saprospiraceae bacterium
CCAAACAGTGCATTTACATCTGGTCTATTACCATAGAATCCACTGTCCCGATTGGCACGGCCACCATTGGTTGAAGAAACATCTGGATCATAACCAGAGTATCCAGTAATGGTGAGTAGGTTTTGTCCGGTTACAAATAACCTTAAATTCGTCAACCAATCTGCAATTTTAGAAGCATTAAAAGTATAGCCCACTTCTAGGGTTCTTAATCTTAGGTAAGAGCCATCTTCAACGAAGAAAGAAGAAGGTGCTCTATTCTCCGCTTGATCCAACGAGGTCGACCTTGGAATATCCGTGTTCGTATTTTGTGGAGTCCATGCATTGAGGACATCCGATAATTTGTTATCATCTGCCCAGAAGATATTAAAGAATTTGTTAAGATTGTAAATTTCATTTCCTTGGACGCCATTGAAGAAAACACCGAAGTCCAAACTCTTGAAATTTCCACTAAAATTTAACCCGTAAATAAAGTCGGGCGTAGGATCACCTAAGACCGTTTCATCATCTGCATCAACAATCCCATCTCCGGTGATGTCCCGGCGGATAAAATCTCCCGGTTGGACAATTGACCTTCTGACAGGGTCGTTGGCAATATTCGGATCACTGTCGATAGCGGCTTGATCGGCATAAACACCATCCACGATGAATCCCCAATAAACTCCGGGAGCTTCATCAATCATGAAACGATTTACCCGTGTCAAATCCTCACTAGTGGAAGGGCCGATTATAGGGTTAGGTAGTTCTGTAATCTTACTGTTAAAAGTTCCAAGGTTAGCACCGATTTCATAATTAAAATTCGGGTTTGATTTTTGTCTGTATAGTACATCTAGTTCGAAACCACTATTGTTGATGGAACCGGCATTTCTAATAATAGGTTGACTAGTTCCAGCACTACCGGGGAGATTTACCCCAACCAATACATCCGTAACATCTTTATTGTAGTATTCGAGATTCATGGCAATTTTATCGTCGAGCATCCCGAGGTCAAAACCAACATTAATGGTTCTGGCTTCTTCCCATTTTAATTCTTCCTCTACAAATTGGGTTTGTGCGTATCCTGCTTTAACTGCATTTGCAACTGCCGTGTTAGAATTTAGATCAAATACCGGTTGGTAAGCATAATCCGGAATGTTGGAGGCACCAAGGGTACCGTATCCGGCTCTGAGCTTTAACCGATTGATAAACCCATCTTTAGGGAAAAAATCTTCATTGTGTATTTTCCAAGCAACAGAAGCAGAAGGAAAATAACCAACCCTGAAATCCGGTGCAAATTTTGAGGAGGCATCTCGCCTCATGGTAACTTGGAGCAAGTACTTGTTGTTGTGGGTATAATTCACTCGACCAAAAAAGGAAATCAATCCGCTGACATTATTGACACCAGCTAGATTTTGAACATTCGCTGGCGTGCCCGCACCCGTAACTTGGATGTCGTTATTTGGTAAGCCTTGCACGTATAAGCCAACATTTTTAGTTTCAATTTTTTGTTCGGTATAACCGACGACAACATTGAAATTATTGTTCCCAAAATCTTTAGTATAAGACAACGTCGGTTCCCACATCGTCAACAAAGTTTCTCCCCTGATTTCGGATAAATCATTCAGGTCATTGATATTGAAAACTGCATCACTATTGCTCATGAAAAATGAAGGCGTAAAAGAACGAGCATGCTCATTGAGTAAATCTATACCATAGTTCAATTTTGCGGAAAGTCCTTCCGTGATTTGATAGGATAAATTGATGTTACCTAGTACATTTTTAGAGTTCAAATTATTGTCTTCCAAGGAAGCTTGTGCATATTTATTGATTCCACCAAAATTGTGAATATCAAAATCTGGCGCCTCAAAACCTCCATCATTTTCTGGAACACTTTCAGCAAGAATTGGAGCTGTCGCGCCTTCGAATCCAAACCAGTTGTTTTCCTGTAAATTGGCATTGACTAAAGACAAGGATTGATTGATGGTTAACCTGCCCAATTTGAATTCTGAATTCACCCGTCCGTTCATACGGGTAAAACCAGAACCGACGAGAATACCATCTTGGTCATAATAATTTCCGGAAATGTAGAACTTTGCATTTTCCGTTCCCCCTGAGGCGGATAACCCATAATCTTGGATGGCACCGCTGTTGAGGGAAAGGTCTTGCCAGTCGGTACTTGGTAAATTGCTTGGCATGGTAAACCCAGTTCCATCATTGGCTTCCAGTTGATTCCGATACTGGACGAAGCCTGGCCCATCAAGGAGGTCTAGCATTTTGGAAGGTGCCTCAACACCTGCTCGCATATCCAGTGAGATGCTTGTTTTTCCATCATCGGTGCCATGTTTGGTGGTGATGATTACGACACCATTGGCGGCTCTTGATCCATAGATGGCGGCGGAGGACGCATCCTTGAGGACTTCGATGGATTCGATGTCTTTGGGGTTTAGAAAATTCATGTTATCCGCGAAAGTACCATCAATGACATAAAGCGGATAAGAGTTGGTGAGGGAACTGACACCCCTGACGAAAACGTTAGATGCACCACCGGGGGCACCACCATTATTTTCGATCTGGATACCTGACATTTTTCCTTGTAAGGCTGCTGTTGCATTACCGACAACGAGGGAAGAAATATCTTTTCCCTTGAGGGAAGCGACCGAACCGGTCAAGTCACTTTTTTTCTGGACACCGTAGCCGACCACGACAATTTCGTCGAGCAACTGGTCGTCCGAGAGTAGAGCAATACCATAACTTTGGCTACCATCGAGGGTGAGTTTTTGCGTCCGATAACCGACATAGGAAATTTCTAGCTCTGTGGTGCCTTCGGGGACTTTGAGTTGGAAGGAACCGTCGATGTCGGTTATCGTTCCGGTGCTGGTGCCGGGTACCATGACGTTGGCACCGATGACCGGCTCGCCTTCGTTGTCCATGACGACACCCTGCACATTTTGGGCGAATGCCAAGTGGGTGAAGAGTACCAAAAACAAAGTTGTAGTAAATACTTTTGTTAAATTCTTTGGAGGACTAAACCAAAGAGGATACTTTTGTTGATCCATAAGGTAAATTGTTTTATTATAGTTTACTTTGCGCACCTGTAGTATGGCCGTACTCAGGTGCGATTTTTTTCTAAACTTGGGTTACAGCTTCGAGCTGTACCTCAAGTTCAAAAAGATTTAAAATGATTTTCTTCGAATCAATAAGCAAGGCATGATTTCCTTGATCTTTTTCCTCTTGATCACATATTCAGCGGCCTTGGAAGCCATGCGTTTGAAATCAGTGGAGAAGGTGGTGATACCGCCCTCGATGATTTCCTTAACCGGAGAGTCGTTGTGAGCAACGATTCCGATATCCTTCCCGATTTCCCATTGTTTATCCTTACTATCTTTCAAAAGTTGCCAGAGATCGGTATCTCCGACGGTAAAATAAAGCACCTTTTGCTGTAGCGTTTTTTCCTCGTATTCCTGATGTACCTCAAGGGGAATCGCACGCGATTGACAAAAAGTAGTAATGGATTTGTTGATACCAATAGGGTAGTCCTGATCGTCCCGATAGAAAAGGACTATTTTTTCAAACTGCTTTATGCTTTCCTCTAGTTCTTCTAGCACAATAGATAAAGACAGCTCGAATTCCTGCGTAATATGAGAAACTTCATGACTCAAATACTGGTATCGGTCTACAATAAGTAACTTGTCTTGCGGGAAATGGTTTAGTAATTTTTCTGCTTGGGTGGATTGTATCGGAGCAACAACGTACATCCCATACTTTAATTTAATGGTATTCAGTATAGACTCGTACATCTGAATATTGTTGTGATGAAAAAAGACATCTATCTTATAGGCATCACCGAGTACTTTCCGAAATTTATTGTAAAAATCCTGTTGGAAAGTTTGGAACCCGTAAAGTACGAGTGCAATATTCAGTTTTTGATCGACATCACAGTTGGAGACGAAAAAGCCTAGCCCGTGTTTGGATTTTATCAATCCCCTCTCTTTGAGTGTTTTGTAGGATTTGACGACGGTTTCCCTAGAATAGCCCAATTTATTGGAAAGTTCATTCACCGAAGGTAAAATATCCCCATATTTCAAGGCTTCATCCGTTATGCATTCCATCACTCCTGTAACAATGCGTTCTTGTTTGGTCAGGGTGACTACTGTTTTTAGGGCATTAATTTTGGCTAGTAACTCCATTTTTACACTGTGCTGTACTATACTGTACTAATATAGTGTAAACATAGTAATTTTTTTGATAAAACAAGTTATGATGCATGGTTTTTATTGAAAATATGATGGATGTGTGAGAAAGGGTGGGGTTCCATTAATATTAAACAAGTGGATAGGGACAAAGGGCATGCCTTGTCCCTTATCCACTTGTTTAAATCATTGTTTTTTATACAAAAATTGATTACTATACTTTAGTTTGGTATCTTTGGGAAATGGATACCGAATTTAAATGAAAGAAAAAATTTATGGGTACAGTACAATTGAAAGAACACCTTATAGCATATATAAATCGTGCGGATGACCGAATACTTAGGGCAATGCATGCGATGTTGGAAAACTATATGGCGGAGGAAGAGCAGATAGTAGGCTTTACAGCTACAGGAGAACCCCTGACAAAAAAGCAGTTGGCCGAAACACTGGAAGATGCAGTAAAATCAGTAGAGAAAGGGAAGGGATTGTCGTCGAAGGATATTAGAAATATAAAGAAAGACTGGTAAATGAAACGATACCGGGTATGGTGGTCACCACAGGCATTGGACGACCTGAAAGCTATCTATGATTATATCTATGAACAATCTCCGAAAGGGGCAGATAAAGTGTTCGATACCTTATTGGATTTGGGAGACGCTTTGGCAACATTGCCTGAAAGATTTCCGATAGAAGAGCATGCGGAGAGCAAATTGTATAGTTTTCGGTTTATCCCTAAGTGGAATTATAAGATTATTTATCGGATTAATGTCAATGCTGATATTGTGGTAATTGCTCGGATTATAAGCACGAGGCAGAACCTAGAAAATTTTAAAGTAGAATAAATACATCACCAAAGAATTTTTGTGAAAACATTGTTGATGAAATCTTTCATAATGCATTTTTTACTATATTTGAACAACATTACTCCGTAGCCTATACAGCCACAAATTCCAACAATAAAATTTTATCTCAAATTCAATGAAAAATACAATCCCCTTTTGTCACGTTACCCTCATTTACACGATTTTATTTCTCAATATATCGGCTTTCGCCCAAACCGTATCCGTCACCTTTCAGGTGGATATGAGTAATGAAAATGTATCGGCTAGCGGTGTCCACATCGCCGGAAGCTTTCAGGAAGC
>JAHDGC010000567.1 GCA_020627865.1 Saprospiraceae bacterium
GTACTGATGTCGGCACTCCTGTAACGATAACCTTAACGGTAATAGATAGTTCTGGCTTATCGACTTCCTGTCCATGTACCATTAATGTTTTTGACACTACAGAGCCACAAATGGTCTGCCCGGCAGATGTTACCTTAACTTGTGGAGAAGTTGAAAATAGTGAACCAACGGTTTCTGATGGTTGCGGCTACACCTTAACAGGGCCAGTAACCACTACAACAGGCAGTGGGAATTGCCGCGTGCTCGAAAGAACTTGGACGGCTACCGACAATTTTGGCAACACATCCACCTGCTCACAAACCATCACCTATTCGGACACTGTCGCCCCCACACTTGATTTCGGTACGGACGGCCCCCCCTCCGATATAACCGTCAATGAATGTGATGATGCTATCGGGTTCCCGCTTCCTGTTGCATCTCCGACTAGCCCAACGGCTACAGATGACGATAGCTGTCCTCCAATAATTCCAACATTCACACAAACACACACAAGAGGCTCAGACCCAAACATGTGTGATTACTACAATTATACGGTAACACGGGAATGGAGAGCAGAAGACTCCTGTGGCAACGTGGATTCTTTCGTTCAAACTTACACCTATAATATATTACCCGGTTTTGATGATGCGCCAGATACGCAAGTATACTCCGTTACCTCAAATTGTGGTACGTTTGTAAGTCTTGATCTTTCATCGGATGTAAGGGACAATTACTGTGGATTCCCGCCACCGTTAACGGAACTGGTACAAATTTATCAAAATGGATCAGTTATATATAGTGCTCCGACACTGAATCTAGCCACCAACGTACTCGCTGGTGATTATAGCTTTGTCTTTACCATTACTGATCCTTGTGGGCAAACGGAGACCCATACGATTGCAGCTTCTATAGTAGACAACCAACCGCCCGTTGCTGAATGTGATGCGTTTTTCAGGGAGATTTCTATTCCAGGTTCTGGTAGCGCAACGTTGGCGGCACTTGAGGTGGATAATGGCAGTTACGATCCTTGTGGTGGTAGCTTAACCTATATGATTTCTGTCAATGGTTCTACACCTGCACCGGACTATACCTTCACTTGTGCAGATATTGGGGGTTCTTTCTCCGTCGATTTAATCGTTACGGATGCCTTGGGTAATTCTAATTTCTGTACACACTTTGTTAATGTTACGGACAACAGTGGGCCACAGGTATTGTGTCAAGAGCTTGAAGTTTATCTCGATGCGAGTGGTGCTTACACCTTGAATGCTACAGATGTCGATAATGGAAGTACTGATTGTAATACCCCGCTTTCTTATTTGGTTTCTGTCGATAATAGTGCTTTTGCAACTACGCAAACCCTAAGCTGCCCAGACCCTGATAGTCTTGAAACCGTTATTGTAGAGCATCCTATTACCGGAGAGCCTGATACTGTTCTTGCCTATATTGATGCCGTTACCTTACAAGTTATAGATGCGCTAGGAAATGCTACAGAGTGTCAAACCACCATAACCATAATTGACACCCTTCCTCCTGTAATCAATTGCCCAGCCAACTTCACGGTCTTCTTAGATAATGATGGCCAATACAAATTTGATGCTACAGATTATAATAATTTATCCTCAGGAACAAGTGATAATTGTGGTTATGAAATAAGCGTATCCGATTCCATCTTCACTTGCGATGATGTTGATATTTTGACGAATATGCCTGTTCTTATCGAAGTCTACGCCGAAGATGCTTCCGAGAATGTAGACACTTGTATGGTCAATGTTTTCGTAAGGGATGTAACCGCTTTAGCGCCAGACTGTCACGACATCACAGTTGGACTTAATGGTTTTGGAAATGCGACCGTTTATGCAACGGATTTACTAGATGGGCATTTATACCTGACTTCCGGAGATAATGCATCTGGCATGCCCGGTACAACTGATTTTACAATCACAACTACCAATGCCTATACCCTTACATTTGATTACAATTATACCACATTTGATACAAGGGGAGTTGATTTTGATAAATTCGGTTATATTATAAATGGTGTTGTTACACCATTAGTTTCCATTGCAGGCGATCCTCTTTCTGGTACTGTTTCCGTAAGTCTTTCTGTTGGAGATACCTTCGGTTTCCGTATGGCCAGTACGGATAACCTCGGCAATCATGCAGAAGCCCAAATCAGCAACTTCTCCACTGGCCTTGTTGGAAATTTTGCCATGAATAACTGGAACTTAAATTCCACTGATGGTGGCCAAGCTTACTTCAACGATCCTT
Source organism: Saprospiraceae bacterium (assembly GCA_020627865.1). Classification (GTDB taxonomy): domain Bacteria; phylum Bacteroidota; class Bacteroidia; order Chitinophagales; family Saprospiraceae; genus JAHDGC01. Next base: position 2,248 of record JAHDGC010000567.1, read on the forward strand.
GTGATCCACTTACTTATGAAATCTCTATAAACAGTGGTGCTACTTGGAGCGAGTTCGTTAGTTTAAACTGTACCGCACCGGTTACGGCTTGGGTAAGATACATTGATGCGAATAACAACATTTCTAACCACTGTGTCTCTACCATTACTTTTGACGCCCCTCCTCCAATTGCACAATGTGACGAAGTGGTTACCAACCTCGGAATCAACGGTAACGTCATCATTGATGCAATTCAATTCGATCAAGGTAGTTATGATGCCTGTGGCAATCCACTAGAATATAGCTTTACAACAGATTTAGATTCCGCATTTGTAGCACAAGACACTTTCAATTGCTCCAATATCGGAACAACTACCATATACTTTCAGGTAAAACACGGGAATGACAGTTCCATCTGTATTACCAGCCTTACGGTTCAAGACAATACGCCTCCACAGTTAACTTGCCCAGCCAATATTACCGTGAACTGTGGTTCCGCGCTTGATACCACGACAACTTTTGCTGGAACAGCTATAGCCATTGATAATTGTGACGGAGCCGTTCCTGTAAGCTATACCGATAATATCCAAACTGGCAATTCTGAACATTGCCGCACGATAAGAAGGGCATGGATGGCATCTGACAGCCAAGGCAATGCCGGACTTTGTTTCCAATATATTACCATTCAGGATACCATTGCCCCTACTTTCACGACACCAATGGATACCTCCATCACGGCTTGTGGTAATCCTTATAATGTAGGAGCTGTTTTTGACGAAAGTGATAATTGTGATACCAATATTGATGCAACATACACGGATGATAATCCTGACTTTACCGGCTACTATGCACATGCTGGTGGTAATTGGAGCCAAAGCACCACAGGAAATGGCGGAATTGTAACCTTGCTCAACAGTGATACACTCATCATGCAAAGTTATAACGGCAATCTATGTGATGGGACGGCTACTCCAAATGATGATGAAGTCATCCGAGAAATCATATTCCCTATATCGGGATGGGTGGCATTTGATTGGGATTATGTAACTGCCGATACGTCTGCCAGTCGAGATGCTTTTGGGGTATACCACAACAGTGTTTATTATCCTTTAGCAACAGGCAGCTTGGATGAATATGATGATACTTTCGCAAGATTGGTTCAAGCGGGTGATACACTGCGTTTTGCTTTACAGTCTCTTGATGGTGCTTGTGGAGCGGCAACCGTTACCATAGATAATTTCCTTGGGCCACAATGTACAGCGCAAACGATTGTAAGAACTTGGCGCTTGGAAGATGCATGTGGTAATTTTACAACAGATACACAAATCATTGACCTTAGAGATGAAACCGCTGCTCCAGAATTTGATTTTCCAGCCGCTGTGAATTTCGGAACTGCAGGTAGTTCATTTAATTGTGCAACAGCAGTAAGTTTGGACTTAACCAATACTGTAAGTGATTCCTGTGGGTTACTGTTAGACAGTATGAGTTTCACCGTTAGGGAAGACGCTCCTACTGGGCCAATCCTCAATACGGGAACAGGTTTGGATGCCAGCGGTGTTTATGATGTTGGTGTTTACTATGTTACCTTTGAGGCAGCGGACATGTGTGGCAATATAGGTTCACATACCGTAGAGCTAAATGTCATAGACAACGAGGCTCCACAAGCACTTTGTATTCCTAATGGCCTTAACCTTACCCTCAACTCTAGTGGCATCGGTTCTATAACGCCACAAGATATTGATGCTGGAAGCTCCGACGCCTGTGGAATCATCGAGTTTGATGTTGTACCCAATACTTTTGATTGTTCCGATATTGGAACGCAAGTTGTTACCCTAATTGTTACGGATTCTAACGGAAATACCAACACTTGTTCTACAACGATCAACATTTCCAACAATACACCGCCGGCTATACTTTGCCCAGCAGATATTACCATTGATTGCTCTGAAAACCCACTGGATACAGCAAACACTACCGGTATCGCAACATACATCACCAACTGTCCTAGTGCTTCCACACTAAGCTTTAGCGATGTTTCCGGGCCAAGCCTTATTGGCTGTTATGAAATCGAGAGAACTTGGACTATTCTAGAAGCATCTGGCGCATCCAGTTCTTGTGTACAGACCATTACCGTTGAAGACAATATTGCACCGGTTTTTGCAAATGTTCCACAGGATACCATTGTTGATTGCCACAATATCATTTCTTCTATTGCCCCTACGGCAACAGATAATTGCTTCAACATTACCAGTGCAGATATTGTTGCAGATACCATTAGCACACAAGGAACGAATCCTGCAAACTGTGATTATTATGACTATACCATTACTAGAACTTGGACTATTGAGCTAGATTCCTGTAATCTTCCTGTTGTGGCCACACAAATATTAACCGTACAGGATACCACTCCGATAAGTTTCACTTTTCCGGATACCTTGGTGATATCAAACACAACGAACTTGTGTGCAGCACAGGTAAACCTAGACCTTTCGGACACTTCTAGCAACACCTACATTTCGGATAATTGCGCACCATTTGTCAACCTTGACATTAGAAGTACTATTACTGATGAATCAGGAAACCTTGTTCTTAATGGCAACGGAACCAATGACATTGATGGGCTATATGATGTTGGTATTTACGACATCGCTTTCACCGCTTTTGATCCTTGTGGAAATTTCTCATCTCGTGACTTCGTCCTGGAAATCAGGGATACACAATCTCCGGAAGCAGAATGCTTCACACAGGTTAATTTAACCTTAGACAATACCGGAAATGGTAGAGTTGAGGTCGAAGATATTGAAAACGGCAGCGCTGATAACTGTAGCGATATACTCAGCTATAGCCTTTCGCAACATGATTTTGATTGTAGTATGATTGGATCAAACTTCGTAACCTTGACGGTTACTGATGAGGCAGGAAATACCAACGAGTGTATCACCGAGGTGATCGTTTCTACATCCGATCCATCACTAGCCCTCAACATTACAACCAGCTCCATAGATGCTTCCACACATGCATCTTCTGACGGAAGTGTCAGTGTAAGCGTAGCGGGAGGCTCTGGGTCATTATCAATGGGATT
>JAHDGC010000568.1:0-1728 GCA_020627865.1 Saprospiraceae bacterium
TGCCGAGGAAAAATACGCTTCCTCCAAACAGTCCGAAATGTACACCAAATTTTATAGTCAGACTAAGATCATGATAGCCCAACATTTCGAATATTTCAGCATATTGTGCCATGCTGTTTTTTCCACCGTATTGCTCGGGGAATGCCCTTGCTCCAAGCCCTTGTTCTGCAAGTTTGTAGCACCAATCCAGAATTTTAAACCGATAAGCATCTTTATCCGCGATAATTTCTTGTTTAAAAAATTGATCAGATAAAAGTGTGCGTATTTTGTTTCGGAGGTCATGGAAATCACCATCTAATAGTTGGGTCATTGCAGGGACAGAAAAGGCAGGTTGGTGGTGGGCAGCTGCAATTTCGTCTCTTTGCTTGAGACTGAATATATTTCGATGATTTTCAAGGCTTGCAACATCCAGTGCCGCCTCTAATTGCTGGAGGGCGGTTTGAGTATCATCATTTATCCAATCCAACTTTTGAAGGTCACCGGCATTTTTCTTAGCCATTTCGATACCAAGGTCGGCTAACGATTTACGAGAACCGGTTTCAAGTGTAGCGGCAGCATTTTTAAGTAACTTTACCCATTTCCTGAAAACTTCATCTGATGGCGGATTGTCTGGGTTGCTCCAGGATTCTAAAAGTAATCTGTCTTCTTTTGAAAGAAAGGGTAGTTCGGCAATTTTTTGTTTGAGAAAACGAACTTCACTTGGGCTTAGCACATTATCTGCCCAACCAACATAGAGTAGGGGGATAAACATTAAAACAGGGGAGGAAAATTCACTTTGGATCGGCTTTATTTTGTACATATGTGCATTATTTTAGGGTAAGGTACAAAATTAGTTGTTTTTGGTCAATAGGCCGTAGGGATAAAAATGATCCCGGCTAGTTGGGACTCTCCGGGATCATAGACGTTTTCTCGGTATGTAGATTTCCTACATTGTGATTTGTATGCGATATGTTCAAATCACAATTGATTTCTTTGGGAAGTATTTGCTTTTATAATGAGTGTAAATAAGGTGTGTTTATATTTTTTGATTTTGTCCTGAAACTCAAACCATACGATTTTTTGAACCATTAGAATTTTTGTATGCCTGTATTTATTTTGAATGCTCGATGTATGATTTTTGGAATAAGCATAGTTATTTTGTATAAAACAAATTAAATGCCAAAAACATGTGTTTTTATTTTAATTTGTATGTGATACTCTTTTTTTTCTTTTTTTATCAAAAATATGACGAAAAAAGGACACCTTGAGAAGGTGTCCTTAAAAAACAGACTATAAGAGAACCGCTATGTGAGGAAACTTGAAATGATTTTTATAGAAACTATTTTAATTGGTACTCAGGAATTGAATCCTTAGATTGCAATCTGCAATAATTACTTTGAATCCTTTTGGGGCTTTCAGGTCTTTGCAAAACTCTTACTATCCTCTATTGATATTTCGACACCGAGAATATCCTGAATTTTGATGATGAATTCAATTGTTGGCGTAATATTGTCATTTTCTATTCTGTCAATTTGATAGAGGTTTGTCCCTGCTTCCCGAGCGAGATCTTCCTGAGAATATCTCCTGTGTAACCTTGCATTTTTAATCTGTGTACCAATACTTGATTTATCATTATGTTGAGCAACTTGTATCTTCTCCTTTAGTATAGGAGAATTGTATTGTAAGGTGTTCAAAACAGTGATGACAAAAATAATAGCGAGAATAATTTTAAACATAGTGTTTCAGGTT
>JAHDGC010000568.1:1738-5305 GCA_020627865.1 Saprospiraceae bacterium
AACTTAGGTTTCCTAACAGCTTATTTCCCTCCGAAACCGTTACTAGATAATTTTATTCAATTGGCTTAATGGGGTGGCCTCATTCATTAATAGAGCCATTGTTTATTTGTATGGGTAATCTTCTGAGTATTTCTATTTTTAATGTATTTATTTATCCAATTTATGCAATTCGTATTTTTCGATAATATTGATGAGTTTTGTGGCATACTTTTTATCTGTAGCATAGCCAACTTCCTTTAATCCCTTGGCCCATTCGCGGTAATCTTTTCCATATTTCTGCAATTTTTTATACCGTCCTTGTGAAAGCAGTTGACTATGCGACCGCCAACTATCCCAAGAGTTTGCATAATTCCTGAAGAAATCCTTGTGGTGATCATCAGTTGCGTTAGTGCAGTGCCCTTTCTTACAATTTTTGGAGAAACACTTCATGCCAAAATGATTGTTATTGTTTTGGGCTAGCTTGCTTTGCCCTGCACGACTTTCAACCAAGGCTTGTGCCATTTTGATGCTGGCTGGGATTCCGAATTTATTCATTTCTGTGATTGCAACATCAGAGAATCGTTCGATGTATTTCAACGTTTTTTTATCTTTTAAACTTTTTACACCAACAGGGGCATATGGATTTTTATTGTCAGAAGATAAGGAGACTGCGTGTGCCATTCCGTAATCAGCTGTATTACCTTCTTCGCTATTTTGGAACGGAGATTTCAAAGCCATGTTAAACTGGAAATCTTTAGTGAACCCAACATAGGCAAGTAATGCCACGACAGCTAGTTTGAACCAAGGGATGGAGATTGATCGAGCATATCTTTTTAAAAAAATATGTATCTTATATTTCAGGGCAGTTATTGGTTTTTTTATAAGAATCTTTAACTTTTCCAATAATTCTGCCAATGAAATTTCAATGTCTTCACTGGGTATAACCTGCCGTTCTTGTCTATGTTTTTCCCGGAACTGTTTGTATGTTTTTATTTCCGGATCGTCAAACAATTGTGTTTGATTGATTTCATTATTTTGCATGGTTTGCTGATTTTGAAAACTTTTTGTATCTTTGTTATGTTTTCATGAAAAATGTTATGTATTTTGTTTGAATATACTGCAAATATAAAACATTTAGTTTTGTTAATGCAAATTTTTATAAACAAAAAATTTTAAAAAAATGGCTGATTTTACACAAAATATTGTAAATCAAAGATTTAGAAAAATTTATTATGCCCTAGAAACTAATCATCTGATCAAAGGGAAGTCAGATATTGCTAAGAAGTTGGGAACATATAACCATGTTATCAATAGTATTCTGAAGGGACAAAGGAATATTACGGTAGATCAATTGGCGAAACTGTTTGATTTGTATCCTATTGATGCGAATTATGTTTTTGGTAAGGCTCCGGATATTTTCACGGCTGACATCATGAAGATTGTTGGGGTGCCAAGTTTTACTGTGGAGCATATGAAGCAAACGCCGCGAAGCAATATTATACTTGTTAAGAATAAGGCGCTTGCAGGCTATGCCATTGAGTCGGCAGATAGTGAGTATTTGGAAAATCTGCCCAAATTTTCTGTCCCAGGTATAGAGGGTAAACATATTGCTTTTGAAATTGATGGCGATAGTATGATGCCAACAATTACCAATGGAGATGTTGTAATTTGCGAAAGTTTGGAAAGTGGAACTAGCCTTAGGGATAACAACGTGTACGTTGTCGTTACGGATACGGTTGTGGCAAAACGCATTCAGCAGATCAAGAATGGGGATAGAATTTCACACCTACGCCTTATCTCTGATAATCATGAACTTTATAAGCCTTATGAGGTCGAGTTGAATGAGGTAAGGGAAATCCTTAAGGTCAAATGTCGTTTGACTTCGCATTCGATTTCGTAATTATGGTGATATCCTAACATGAGATGATTAGGATTTGGTGAGTATTTGCTATTTTTGTGGCATATGCTGTAATATGCGATCCAGCCAAATAGTCAACTTATGAAACCTCAATTGTGGAAAAGGATTGTCAGTCATTTTTATGAATTGCACTTGGAAAGTATGCCCAGTGTCATTAATCCACATCTTTATGTGAGTTTGGTGCAAGGCAAGTATCAGTTATGTACTGAAAATGCAATTTATTCGCATGGATTGTTGTATAAGAACTTTGCGGATGCCTTCTTGCAATTAAATTTGGATGCTCTTGGCGGCCAGAAAGTCCTGATTCTGGGCTTTGGTTTAGGAAGTATCCCTGAAATACTGGAGAAAATACATCATAAAAAATACACCTATACTGGTGTAGAAATAGACGAAAATGTATTGTTGTTGGCTCAAAAATATGTCTTGGATGATTTACATTCAAGCCTGGAGCTTGTTTGTGCTGATGCTACACTTTTTGTAGCGCAATGCACAGATGAGTTTGATATGATTTGTGTTGACGTTTTTTTGGATGATAAGATACCCAAGCGTTTTCAGCAAGGGGAGTTTCTTACTAAAGTAAAGTCTTGCCTCAAACCGAGGGGATTACTTTTGTATAATAGGTTAACTTGGACAGAGGCAGATAAGACGAAAGCATCGGACTTTTATAACAATACATTTTTATCCGTTTTTAAAAACGGTCACAATATTGAAGTGAAGGGGAATTGGGTATTGATTAATGATAAATCTTTTTTGAAATAAGGTTTTTTATTACAAAATTAATCTATACATTGGTGCCTGTACCATCTTCTAAATAGGACCTTATGCTCTACATTCGGCTGAAAAATATCCTGATCCTACTTTTTATTGGATTAGGTGTTTGGCTCAATTTACAGTTTGATATAAATGTGGCTTGGCCGCTTTATGTCGCCGCATTGATTTTGATCCTTACAAATTATCTTTTCGGAACGGTTGGCGTAGCTTTCCGTAAATTGAAATCCGGAAAGGTCAAAGAAGCAGAAACCATCCTGAAAATGACGAAGTATCCGAATATGTTGGTCAAAACTCACAAGGCTTATTATCATTTTACAAAGGGGATGATTGCCTTGCAGCATAAAAAAGTCGGTATCGGCCAGTCGGAATTATTGAAGACTATGGATATGGGCTTGCGTACTAAAAATGATGAGGCATTGGTGGCGCTAAATCTGGCGCATACTTTTTTCATGCAAAATGCCCATAAAGATGCTCGGAAATACCTTGATGTGGCAATTTCCTGTAATAGTAATGATCTTATGATTAAGGAGAATATTTCGGTATTAGATAAGAAGTTGGTTGCATTGAATTTTTGACAAAAAAGCGATTTTGTTAGCGTCAACCTTCCATCTCTTTGTTCAGTTCCTGTAGATATTCTTTAGAAACATCAAATTTTTTGACAATGTCATTAATGCTCATTATCTCAAGGAGCCTTGTGAATATTTCGGCTCTTTCTGTTTCTCTTCCTTCAAGATAAAGAGAGTCTTTAGTGAAATCATAATCATATAGTATAGGCATACTTTTACTTGATTTTTGCCCCTGATTGCATATATAATCAGACATTTAGGGTACTTCTTTATTTAATCTTCCATCTCTTTGTTCAGTTCCTGTAGATATTCTTTAGAAACATCAAATTTTTT
>JAHDGC010000569.1 GCA_020627865.1 Saprospiraceae bacterium
CCCTAATCAAATCCTAGGATATAAGAAACACCTTAACTTCTAAATCTCTTTTCCATATCCAACAAAAACACTATCTTGAGGAAAAATAACAGATAGAAAAATGTCAACTCATCAAGCAGAACTCCACCAAAAAGCCTTCTTCGCATACCTTAACGGCTACATCACCCTTTCCAAGGAGGAAGAAACCGTAGTGGCTTCCAAGCTCAAGCACAGAAGATTACCCCCCAAATAGCCAGCGTGTCCCCGAATATATGATTGCATCTTATCTGGGGATCACCAAAGAATTTTTAAGTAATATTCGGAATCAACTTGCAAAAGAGCAAAAAAGTTAAGGTAGCTTAACCTATTTTGTTAAACTATCTTATTTTATAACAGCGAAACATAATAGAACTTTGCACTATATTTTTAATCCAAAAAAAATTGTAGTGCATGTCAAATTTATTAAGCAAAATAAAATTTAATCAATTCTTTCTTTTGGCAATATTGGCCATATTTTCTTTAAGCAGTTGCGGAGATGATGATGATGCAGTCGTTGTTGTCGAGGATAATCCAACATTGTTTGCAGAAATGCAAAAAGCATTGGGCGGTTCGGATAATATCGCTAATGCATCATTCCTCAAATACCAATCAACAGGTATCGCCTATGAATTTCAGGAAGACCCGGAACCCATTGATGGTAAGGTCGCAGATTTCAACTACGCCTTAATCTATAATTTAGATGGTACACAATCTAAACAAGATTGGGTGGTCGATGCGGAATATGCCTATGCAACTTATTTTGAATTTGAAGAAACGATTGATGGTACGAATGGGAAATCTACAGGAGAGACAGGAACCTTCCCCGCACATTTCCAAAGCTTTGGGGTAACGGGTGATCCAATGTATTCGACTAAGATAGCATCTCGCCAGAAAACCTTGATGATGTCTGCTCCATTAGCGATGGCGAAAATGATTGCCACTAGTGATATAAAGGGCGATACATATGGTACCATCAATGTTGGTTTCAATACTTCTGCCTTGGGCTTTGGTGCTGCCACGCCGGATATTGAATTGTTGATTGATACCAATACAAAATTGCCGATTAAGGCACAGGTACTCGAAAATGATCCGTTACTGGGTGATGTCGTGTACGAAGTGTTGTATTCTGATTGGGTAACTATTGGGAATATACAAATTCCATTAACTTTAGAGCATATACTGGACGGGAATACTATCCGTACAGAAACATTTAGCAATGTAGAAATCAACCCGACTTTTGATGCGTCGGAATTAACTGTCGCTGCTGCGGATGCCTACCCTTATGATGCAAATCAGGCCATGTTCGGGCATTTGTCTTCTCAATTTCATTACAGAACTTTGTTGCAAACTTTCCCCATTGATTTTCCGGTTCATTTCGTAGATTCCGAATTTGGCGTGCCTTCCACATTAATACCAGATGATCCGAATGCTTATTTGATCGCGGGAGATTTACAATCGCATTATACCTTTGCTTTTAAAGTAGATGGAGGCATATTGTTGTATGATTCTCCGGCGAATGACAGAAGATCCGAAGTCGTATTGGATAAAGTTAGGAGTGATTTTAGTACGGCTCCGATTCATTATGTGGTACATTCCCATAATCACTTTGACCATACTGGTGGTGTGCGTGGCAATTTAGCTGAAGGTGGTGAGTTGATTGTTGGATCGGGTTCAAAGTCTTTCATAGAAGGCGTCTTGCAAAGATCCAGTACGGTGCTTCCGAATCCTATTGATGGCATGAGCATTACTGTAGTCGGTGTTGAGAATAGCATGACTATAGGTGCGGGAGATGAGCAAATTGAACTATACACCATCCCGTCGGAGCATGCAGAAGAAGATGATTATGTGGTGCTTTACAAGCCTTCGACCAAGACGCTTTACTTCAACGATTTGGTCAATCCGGGATTTGTATTTGTCTTCGATGTTTTTAGTGCAGAAAATCAGGAAAGGATTATACGATTAGCAAAAGACGTTGTTGATTTTGTGGATGCACAAGGTTTAGATGTCGTAACTTACTATTGTACACACGGGTTTACCTTGCAGGATTTTGATTTTCAAACGGTGAGGGATTTGGCTGCGATGTAAAATAGGATAAAAAGTATACGGAATAATTTAATTATAAACACAAATAGTCTTATTTTGAGGCTGTTTGTGTTTTGTTATTATCTACATTGCTCATAACATCTTGGTGCAATTAACCTATAAAATACCAATATTATGTCAAGCGAACTAAAAAAAGAATACACCAATGGAGAAGTAACCATCGTCTGGAAACCTTCAAAATGTATCCATGCTGGGGAATGTGTCAAGACATTGCCGCAAGTGTATAACCCAAAGGAAAAACCTTGGATTAAAGTAGAAAATGCAACAACGGAAGAGTTAAAAGCCCAAGTATCGAAATGCCCCTCTGGTGCCTTGAGCTACTACATGAATGATGGTGAAAATCAAGAAGCGGAAACAATGGAAACAAAAGTGGAGGTCTTGGAAAATGGCCCCTTGCTCGTTTATGGTACCCTGAAGGTGACGGATAAAGATGGTCATACAGAAACTAAAAATAAGACAACTGCCTTTTGCAGGTGTGGCGCATCTGCCAATAAACCCTATTGCGATGGTGCGCATATAAAGGTGGATTTCAAGGGATAGTTGGCCTTGTTGTCAATACTGGGAATTTCAACAGATCACTGTCGTTTTATTTTCCAAAAATAGTGCCCAGAATAATATATTGATACTCATAACTTTATGGGATGTTGTCGTATTTCTGAAGCATAGCTTAAATAGGATGCGTTATAATACGTGGAAGCAATATTGTATCAATATTTATGTGTTGTTTCTTTAATGTGCTATATTTGAATCCAGTTTTTTTAAAACCTAAGGTTCAGGTATAACCTCTTTAGATTCAACCCTCCCAAGTATGGCTACAAATAAACTTTATGCACTCCTAATGGTTTGGTTTTGTTCTCTACAATTGACCACCGCACAAACCACTTTATTTTATGACGGCTTCGAATCCGGCAACACCAATATTTGGGCTGGCGGATTAAATGCTAACGAGTTACAAACCGAAACCGATACCATTGGTAATACGGTATTGAAAGTTCGGGGTGGTAATTTTCCGCAAGGTAATTCGAACATAAAATGGATCAGGGCAAAAACACATCATCAAGTAGATAGTGGCGATGCCGATATTGTTCAACTGACTTTTAATTATAGAAGCCCAGACAATCATGCACATGATCGGCTTGAAATACATGGTGCCGGAACTTCTTTTTTTGCCTGTCATTTTATCAACGATCATGTCCGTGCCCATGCCGGCAGTCAAACCATAGCGGCTGTTCCTTTTCCTATGGATCATGTAAACGGTAACTTTGTCGAGTTCCTCATCGATGTTACGACAGGGCAAATGCAATTGTTGATAGATGGAAATGAAATCATAAACGAAACACTGACTGAAGTTTTGAACTTTGAATTTCCTATCGCGCAGGTCGGGTTGGGTACCTACAGGGGAGATTCCTATTTTACTATAGACAATATAGAATTGGCAGCCTGCATCAAAGAAGACATCAACTTCTACGAAACGTTCAATGGTATCTTTTGTCAATGGTTGGATGATAATCAAACGACGGGTACGGCTACGGTTATTCCTAATCCTGACGGGCCGAATTCGGTATTGGAGCTTTTATCTACCAGCGGTGCATATAGTGTTAGAAAGTATTACCCGTATTTAAAAGGAGATGTAACGAAAATAGAATTTGACTTCAGAACGGGAGCGTTTTCAACAGATGAAAATATATTGATGCTTTATAGCAATTATCAGATACCGATGTATATAGATTTGTTGGCCGATGGTCGCTTGACACTTAGGGATCAAAATTCAACGGTCGCGTTGACTACTACAGCAGCCGTTATCAACCCAGATATGTGGCATCAAGTAGCCTTGGATTTGAATACCATAACGAACGAAATTACACTACGTGTGGATAATGCTAATCAAGGTTCATTTGTGTTCAGTGGGCCGGTGGTTTATGGTGGGATAGGTCAAGTGAAACTTATCGTTCCAGATGGTCAAAGGTTGCTTTGGGACAATATAAGAATATATGAAGACATTGCAACTTGCCAAGAACCCATGTTTCCACATAGAAATAGTCAACAAAGACCTTCCCTTTTATTTACGGAAGCAGATTACCCTTATTTCAGATCAAAGACGCTCCAAAATCCGGAATATAATGGTAGTGAGCCTTTCGAGGCATTAAGATCTTATGCGAGTGCAAGGTGGGATGACTCTGCCGAAGTACCCCAAATCGGATTTAGCATTATCCAATGGATTGAAAATTTCGATACCGACCAAAGACCAGCTATCATACAACAGATACTGGATATTATTGATAACTGGGATGAGGTCACCTGCATTTTGGGTACCTATAGTTGGGCGTCCTTTGTGCCGCCAGGAGGAGATTTGGTGATGAGTATTTTAGCATTAGATATGATCCATAATTATATTTCTGATGAAGAACTGAAGCACGCACAAGAAAAAATTTACAGGGCGGTTCAGTGGTATGAGAAAGGTATTTTTGATCGGGGGACGCCTAATGGAAGGGATGAACTTATCGCTTGTATGAATTTTGTGTTCCATGCCTACTTGGATAGGGGAAGTCCGGAAACACAATACTGGGCTACGAAATACCAACAAGGTTTATACGATTGGCTACTGGAAGATAATTCTTCTGGCTTGGCTGCCGGTTATACTACGGCTAGACTGGCCGGTAATCGAATCGGGAAAACTGGTGGCATGTTTATCGCTCAAAATTTAGGGCTTCATGATTTTTATAATGATGAAAGACTGCTAGAAATGTATGAGATGATGGTTGCATTCACGAGATCTCCTAATTCGGATTTTACAAAATTAGGGAATACCGTATCAGAAAATGTTGGCTTTCATGGAGGCGGCCCGGGTAATTATTATTTGCCTTTTTTTCATACGCCTGCTGGGGAACAAGTTGCTAAGAATTATATGTGGTACCTTGATTGGGAAACCTACTGGGAGGCTGGTTTTGTCGGGCCAGGTTTTGATTCTGACAACAATATATTTACTTATTTGTTGAGGCCGATAACAATGACAAAAGGAGAAATGCCCAAGTCTTTGTTGAAGGAAAAAAGTGGTGCGGCATTATGGGACAATGCCATTGACTCCGAGGAAGCGGTACAGGGTGTTGTGTATTCTTTATCCCAACCGGATACTTCAACGGTTGATCGTACGGAGCATCAAAATGAAGATGCCAATTC
>JAHDGC010000570.1 GCA_020627865.1 Saprospiraceae bacterium
CAATCTCCGCACCTTTTTCGTAAGCAGCAATGTCTCTTCCTAGCTTAACAGCTCCTAGACAAGATAGGGCGTAAAAGGATGCGACTTCATTATTGCCGGGATATTTTTTGTACAATTTTTCCATAAATGAATTATACTCTTTGTCCCGTTCTTTTTTCTCGCCTTCATCACCGAATAAAATCTCGACTGCCGCTAATAAATCTTTTTCCAGTCCCGTAGCCGCTTTTGCTTGACGGTCTTCCGGTGTTGTTGCAATTTTTGCCAAAGTCGATTTTCCTTCTTCATGTTTTTGTACTCTCCACAAAGGCTGGTTATAAGTCATCGCCTCTCCCCAATATGCCATCACCATTTCCGGATCAACATCTTGTGCTTCCTTGAAGGCTTTACGGGCATCTTTATATTCAAAATTGTGCAATAGGAGAAGTCCCTTTTCAAAAAGTGGAAGGGCTTCTTTTTTTCCGGTGGGAATAAAATTAATACTACCTAATTTTTCGGATGTTGGTTGTGCCGTAGGATCAGAAGAATTGACTTCATCCTTACATGACACAACAATAAGTACACAAAACATCAAGAGTGGTAGGAAATTTTTCATCAAGGTCAATTTTATGGATTAAGAAGATGGGTAAAGATACAAAAAATTGATGGGACTTTGGTGGTTTTTGTATTAATATAAAACTTCAATATTTGGACGAGCAGCTTTGAATTTTGCGACTGCTGTTTTAGGAATTGGATTCTCACACAAATATAAAGTCATCAAATTTGATAAACCATACAGTTCTTCTGGCAAGGATTTTAATCCATTTCCACTTAAATCCAAATTCGTCAAATTTGATAGATCATATAACGCCTTGGGTAAAGATACTAAGTTGTTATTAATTAAATTCAAACGCATCAAACTAGATAGACTACCCAGTTTCTTTGGGAAGGATGATAACCAATTCCCCTCTAAATTAAGGCTCACCAAATTTGATAAATTACACAATTCTTCGGGTAAAGATTTTAATCTATTTAGACCTAAATCCAAACTCGTCAAATTTGACAAACTACCCAGCTCTTTCGGTAAGGATACTAATTTGTTGCTACTTAAATTCAAATCCCTTAAATTTGACAAACTGCCCAACTCTTTTGGCAGGGAAAATAATTGATTACATCCTAAATCCAAATCCCTTAAACTTGATAAGTTGCCCAACTCCTTTGGTAAAGAAGACAGTTGATTTCCCTGCAAATCCAAGGTCATTAGGTTTGACAAACGACCCAACTCCTTTGGTAGCGATAAAAACTCGTTCTTCCTTAAATACAAATTCGTCAGATTTGACAAACGACCCAACTCCTTTGGTAGGGAAGACAACCGATTCTTCTTTAAACTCAAAACTGTCAAATTGGACAAATTGCCCAGCCCCTCTAGCGAGGAGGATAATTGATTTCGTTCTAAATCCAAAATTTTCAGATTCGGTAAACGCCCCAACTCCTTTGGCAATTCACTTAATTTATTATTCTTCAACAATAAAACCTGTAATGCTTTATGCTCAAAAATATCCGCTGGTATTTCTGACAATCCTTGTTTGGATAAATCTAAAGCAGTAATTTCATTTGTAAGATCTTTAATTCTATAAGCTACTCGGTAGGTATTACCGAAGGTATCTGACAAAGTTTTTCTTTCTTTCATTTTACTTTCATTTACATATCAATCTCTGATTGGTAATATACTCAAAAATCGAGGAAAGTAAAAATCATTATAAAAATTTCCAATGGTTCCGATTAACTTTTACGGATAACCTGCATTACCGCTGCTTGCATTTTGGTTACACTAAATTTTTCGGCCATTCTTTTTGCATTTGCAGAAAACTCGTTTGACAATGCCGTATCTTCTGCAAGCTCTGCAATTCGTTGTACCATCTCTTCCTGATTCCGCTGGTCAATCTGGTAGCCATTGACACCATCTTCGATAACTTCCGTACAACCACCAACTGGAGGGGCAATCCCAGGGATACCATATTGCATCCCTTCTAACAAGGTCATCCCGAATGTTTCCACCCATTTTTC
The DNA here is from genome assembly GCA_020627865.1 of Saprospiraceae bacterium. Classification (GTDB taxonomy): domain Bacteria; phylum Bacteroidota; class Bacteroidia; order Chitinophagales; family Saprospiraceae; genus JAHDGC01. Next base: position 2,044 of record JAHDGC010000570.1, read on the forward strand.
CGGATGGGAAAGATTCACCACGAGTTTTGCCCGTTCATAAAATGGATGTACATTACTTTGTTTTGGAAATAGCTTTAGATTTGCGGGCAATTTCGTGGTACTAAAAAATTGTTTTATGGCAGATTCATCCGCATTTAAAACCAGTTCGAAGAAGAGGTCAGGCAAGACTTTTGCCAAATCGACAAACTCTCTTACCCCTTTATAATCTTTTAAAGAACAGATCATCAACACGATATAATGACCTTGATTTCTTTTTATTTTAAGTTGGTTGGCCTGCTCAATAAACGCTTTTGAAAGGGCATTATAAATCACCGTAGCGGGCACCTCCTTTATACCTTCTTTTTCTTTTAAATAATGAGAGACATAAATAATTTCGGAGGCCGTTACAGCAGCCATATATTTTAAAAACTTTTTTAGTGCAGGTGGGTTCACCGTAGTTTCATGGATGTGGTAAACTACTTTTTTTTTAAACAACTTTCCAGCAAGTGCAGCACCGAATGGTAACAATGTATTAACATAAACTACAACATCTTCTTTCCGAAATTTGGTGATTGCAAAAAACATGCAAATTTGGCTGTATAAAAAATTAAACAACCGCAAGTATTTGTTTTCCCGAAATTGGTATTGATTATAAATTTGCCGAACGTCCTGCATCGTGAGAAAACCTTCATCCGAAGAAGTTAAAACTTCCACAGCGATCTTCTCTTTTTGCAGACCTTTGATTACAGTAGACAAGACTAAAGGGCTACCACTATAATCATTGTACAAATGAACACATATTACTTTCTTCATACTTCAGCCATTTTAACTTCCTCTTCAAAAACAATAGAATGATAAGCATCACTAATCACCTTGCCTTTTCTCTCCCAAGTGAAGTATTGTTCAAAATGGATTTTTGCCCAACGGGAAAGTCGGCGCTGCAACTCTGGCTCATGAAAAAGAATTTGTAAATAATTGGAAAAATCGGTTATACTCTTGCTATAACTTGTATATGGTATCCGGAAGCCACAGTGTTCATCAATAAACTCTCCGGGACCTATGTTATCATAACAACCAACAGGCAAACCAAAGGATAAGGCTTCTGGCACAACCATGCCCGCCCCTTCATGACTCGGAAAAAGAAAAACGGAAGCATTGGCAAAATGATGATTCAGTTTTTCTTTGGGCATCCAGTTGATAAAATCTACGGCATGTGCGATTTGTAAATTTTCAGCTAATGTCTTTAACGACAATTCCTCTGGGCCTTTACCAACCAAAATTAATCGGAGATATTTTTGATCTACCTCATCTTGTTTTTTATAAAATCTCGCGAAGGCACGAATCGTCATATCAAAACCTTTAAGCGGCACAAAACGACCGATAGAAAGGATATTGAAGTTATGCGTATTTGATTTTCGCCTTATCGCATTAGGGACACAGCTAGCCACTGCCGGTAACAAAATAAGTTTATCATTTGACAAGTTCAATTCTTTTTTCACACTACTATTAATCACGAAAATTTTATCTGCTTTCCACTTGCATATTTTCAAAAAAGGATCAACATACCATATTGTTTTTTTGACCATCCACTTGAGTTTTTCCACCAAACGAGTTTTGCGATCTTCCGGATTCAGGTAGGCATCCGGTATTTGGGGATGATGCCCAATTGGCCCCCAAAAAAAAGGTTTCTTAAAAACCCACAGGAATGATGGGATCAAGTCTGTATGAAAATTCAAATGATGGGCAATGTCAAATTGTAACTTTTTATTAGCAATAAAAAAAACAATCCCAATTTGCCAAAGGTAAAGATAAAGCAATGCTCCTCGCCCACCTTTCTTCCAAAAACGCATCCAATAAGGCAAATCAAAATAATGGAAAGTCATCTGCTCTGCTCCCACAACTTGATTTTCAGCCAAGTATTTTTCAATGTCTGTACGATTATTTTTTCGAGTAATAGCCATTACCGGATGATGCTGCGCAACCTGACAAATCATATTCCAACCTGTTCCATCTTCAGAACCTTTGTATGGATTCACCGCATAGGCTGTAATCAGTATTTTCATTTTATTTATTTTAATTCATCAGGGTCATATCAGGTACTCTTGACTTTAGCACCTTGGCCGGAACACCTCCAATAATAGAATTGGCAGGCATACTTTTCGTCACAACAGCACCGGCAGCAATGATACAATTATTACCAATTCTCACCCCGTCCAATATCGTCACTTTTGCTCCTATCCAGCAATTATTTCCAACAACAATTCCCTTTCTGGAAACACCCTGAAGACGGATAAGTTCGTTGCGATGTTCATAATTATGATTCTCCGGATGGCAACTAAAATATTGGCCAACAATGCAATCATTCCCAATGGTTAGTCCTCCACCACCACCGAGATATGCATACTCTCCGATACCGACATTATTTCCTATATGAATATGTTCGCCGATATTGTTAAACGATGTGGAGGCAATAATTCTACTGAATGCACCGATTTTAAAATTGTCGCCAATGGTAACTTTATTTTTACAAAGCGCACTAACGACAACCTCGTCTTCCAATTGCACCCACTTCCCCAATACAATGTTATTCACATTAAAAAATCGAACATTTTTACCTAGAAATAATTTCTCCGGAAAACGAAAATACAGTAGCAATTTAAGCGAACGCAATCGCTGGAACACTTTGCTAAAAACCAACTGTAGCAACAAGTCTATACCTACAGCTTTATCCAAGGTAAAATCAGGGTTCTTTTTTTTGATAATATTGGTCAGGAAATCCCGAATCATTACAATACATTTTTAAGGTGATGAATGATATATTGGAGGGTTTCTGTTCTATCAATATTTTTAATACTTACATACTTTTGGGGATAGGTATCCGAAAACTGTTGAAATAAATTTTTATAGTCTATGGTTAGGGAGGTAATCGCCTCGGGAGAAAGTTCTTTTTTCCTTTGTAGGATAATTTCGGCAGGAGCATATAGAAAAAAATTCACCATCGGTTTTTGCACAAAACGATACAAGAACTTAGGCCATTTTTTATCTAAATTCAGATTAGTTCTTTTACCGTCAATGATAAAATCAAAATAATAACGATCAAATAAAACAATATATCCCCGCATTTCATATCGAATAAAAACATAAAGGCGGCCTACCAAGTAATCCATAAAATAATAGGCAAATCTAATGGTAGAACTCCACTTACTGCTATTATTACCTTGCCGAGGTAATTTCTCTGCGGCCAATTGTTCTGCTTTTTTACGACCGTGTTTCCAT
>JAHDGC010000571.1 GCA_020627865.1 Saprospiraceae bacterium
CAAAATTATATTACCTGCGTGAACTTGTTGGTAAAAAAGCAAGAATTAAAGAACGTAAGTTCATTAAGAAATAGGACTTATCATCCAGATTATAATCCGAAAAGCCTTGACAATTGTTTTGCCAAGGCTTTTTTCTGTTATTGTATTTCTATGCGACCGAGGCGTAAGCATTACGCCCTACACCTTACCGTACTTCATACAAATTAATTAAAAATAATTCCTCCGCAATCTCAAAATCCCAAAGGTCTACATCCTCAATAAGGGTTTCTTTTTTCTGTGTGGTTACTGGATATACCCGCTGATAATTTCCAGGTTCTCCCACTAAAATAGGCATATCAAAACCATCCACCCCCGCTTCCCAACGATAAGAAAACTTCACCCCGTCATCGGTTTCTTCCAAGCGATACAGCAATTTGGGTAGCGAAGGATACCACAAATATTGCTCAAAAAAAGCACGATAATCCTTCCCTGTCCTTTCATTCACATAAGCAATCCAGCTTTCCGTTTCGACATTACTGATGGCATTCCCTTCGTAAAAAGTTTTCAATATATCAAACCAAAGCTCATCATCACCAATGGCATGCCGGAGCGTATGCAACACCCAAGCCCCCTTGAAGTAATGATCTGAACCCGACCAGTTCTCCCAGTTGACATCTGCCGGCCCTAGAATCGGCTCCGCATTCCGGATCATATCCCGCTGACCTGCCAGATAGCGAATCGCATCTTCATAACTGTATTCACATTCCACATAAAGCGCTTCCATGTAAGTCGTGAAAGATTCGTGTATCCACATTTGCGCCAAGTCATTCGCAGAAATACTATTCCCCCAATACTCATGCCCCGTTTCGTGCACGATAATATAATCCCAATCCATATCGGGCGGAATCATCCCGCCTTTATAACCACGCATATAATCATTGCCATAAGCAATCGCCCCTTGATGTTCCATGCCCAGATAAGGGGTTTCCACCAAGGCAAAGCCATCGTCCCAGAAAGGGTACTTCCCGAAATAATGTTCAAAACATTTCAATACGCCATCTACTTGCTTAAAATGCTTTCGTGCCTTTTCCTCATTATAAGAAAGGACATAATAATCTAGCGGCAAGGTAGCACCATCTTGTGCGGTATAAGTATCACTAAAATGAACATAATCCCCAATATTCACCGTAACGTTATAATTGTTAATCGGATATTGAACAAACCAATCATAGCGGGTATAGCTGTTTCCCAGTTTTTCTTTATGCCTCAAATTGCCATTGGCCACACACATCAAATCATCCGGCACAGCCACCTTAATAGACATGCTATCCGGTTCATCCGAAAGGTGATCTTTATTCGGCCACCACAAACTCGCCCCATCTCCTTCGCAGGCTACCCCAACCCAGTCCTTGTCATTTTCATCTTTCCGCCAGGCAAAACCGCCATTCCAAGGTGGGTTAATAGCGACCACAGGTTCTCCTTCATAAAAAACCTCCAACATGGATTGCACGCCTTCTTTCTGTAGCGGCAACTCCACAAAAAAGGCATTGCCAAATCTTTCAAAGGTCAGTTTTTGCCCATTCATCAAGATGCGGTTGATGTCCATATTTTCATACAAATCTAGCTGCATTTTTTCAAAATCTTTTACGGCGGTAAAATAGATTTTATTACTCCCAGAAATGTACTGTTCCGCAACATCAACTTTGATGTCTAAATCGTAAAAATAAACATCGTAGCAGGAACGAAATTCGTTCAGTTGCCCACGCAGGGTATCGGCTTTTGTGAAGTTATAATTTTTATAAAAATCCCGCTGTGCTGAAATTGTATTGTTACCAAACAAAAGCAGGAATAGAAAAAGTAGTATTCTCATATATTTTTTTTGAAGTATTGTCAATATATGTGTAAGCAAATTCACATAATGCAAGTTTACTATTTTTTATGGAATTGTGGAAATTATTTTGCCGGAGTTGTCCTTACTGCCTACAAAAAACTGCTTTACTAAGAACTCAATCTTCAGGCTAATATTCTTTTCAATTCTCTTAAGTTCACTTCTTCGTCAAATATGGATGCAATAGCTATTTTGAATCCGCCAATGGCCTTACAGTTGATATCACCTTCACTTGCTTTCAGTATTAATTCATACTTTTGCGCTTCATTCAATCTGTACTGTTCTACTGTTTCTTTATCCGGATCAATGATCCAATACTCCAAAATTTTGTGGGCTTGATAATCATCAAATTTTACGCCCCTGTCATTTCCCGCAGTTCCTTTTGATAAAACTTCTACAATTAAATCCGGAGCAGGAAACAAAGTTTGTCCTTTGGTAAAATCCCTTGATTTTTCTTTATTGAAAAAACACAAACCCGGTTCATAATCATTTCTCGATAGGGAAATCATTATTTTTTCACATCCGACATAGCCTAACTTATGAACCTCGACATAGGAACTGATTAACTTCAAAAGTGCAATAGTCACGTCATTATGCTCTTTCTTGACAGGAGAATGAATCACGATTTGTCCATTGATAAATTCCGCCTTTTCATATTCCGTTATTTCATTGTAAAAGCGGATTCTCCGTTTTTTTTCTTCTTCTAATTTGGTATTAATTTGCTTTAGCAAAATTGGAGCATTCGGCAGAGACAAAATATGATCCATCAATTGCTGGTATGATCCTGTATTCATCTTTTTCAGTTTTGATTCAATTTACTAGTTTTATGAATACTTTACAAATATTTTCAGTCATTTCTTCCAAAGGAAAATTCACAAACTCTATTTCAATAACTCTCTAACATACTCCAACTGCGTATCCCTCCCCTCAATCAAATCCTCCAACACATCCGGCACGTCATGCATAGGCATATAGCCCCGATTATCATACTCAAAACGACCCGAACTCATGAAACGGAAAAGGCTGATTCTTGCACGCAGTTTCGTATTCGGCAAAGTAAACCAAGCCGCCTGCCCGAAACAACCATTCGTTGTACAGCCCGTTTCTTCTCCGACGATCGTGGCCAAACCAGCCTCCGCAATCGCATTCGTCAACAATCCGCTTGCGGAGGCGCTCAGACCATCCACCAATAAAAAAACCTTGCCTTTAAAATGATTTTTCTTCGCCACTTTTCGATGCACCTCATAATAAACGGTATCGTACTGCCCTTCCGGAATTTTATAGGCCGCATAGACTTCCTTGTTGCTAAACTTTGAGAAAAAAAACATGGTGAGTCTGGGCAAAGTAATCAAATCGTGTAAATATTGTTTACAAAACGGACTCGCACGCACGATATTTTGGTGGTAAAGTTTAAACTCTCCTCTGCTAAAATATTCCATCAGCTCGATGCCCCGATCGGGGGAACCGCCTGCATTGCCCCGAATGTCGATCACCAAGTTTTGGATATTTTTTTCGTTGATGGTTTTAAAGGCCTTTTTTAAAAAACGACGATATTGAAAATGTGGCAGCGTCGCGGAGAAAGTTGTTATTTTCAATGTTGCCAAAGATAGCTCTTCCTCCAACTCAAATTGCAATGCAGATTGATTTCTTTTTTTCCGCCCCTTTCGGGTAAGCTCTTTCGGTGGCTTCATTCGCTGTCCAGGATAAATAATCGTGTCTACAGTTTCTTTTTCTGCATCCCATACTTCTACTTTATTCAAACTGTCTACCTCAAAAAATACCGGAAAGTAAGGATAGAAACGCGTCTCGAAAAAAGCCGTTCTCAATGTTGGAATATCGCCATCAGCGGGCATGGATTTCAACATGGTTTGCACAATACTATCCGACGTTATATCATTAATACTTAACAATTTGCTTCCTTTTGCAATCAGACTATCTTTATCATCCAAGATGAATAATTCGTTGTTCAGCAACTTGACTTCAATCGGCAACAAAAAGGCACCTGCTTTAAGCATATCATTAAATGGGGGAAGGGGCATCGAGAGTGTTCCATGTGCATCCTTGAGGCTCATATAAAATGGTGCAAGGCGGGTATAAAATGCTCGTTGGGATAAAGAATCGGTAAGGCTTGCTTTTAGTTTTTTGTACGCCAATTCAAAACTATCCAAAGGTTGGTATGCTGCAACATCGGGATGGGTGTCGAGTAATTGTTTATACAAGGTATCTAAGTCCGCTTTTAGGGCTTCTGGAGCATACTTTTTTTGGGCGTTTGTTGAAACACTTAACAATAAACACACCAAGAAGACATAAACAACAGTACTTAATTTTGTTAAGCTTAATCTGTCGGTATATATAGCCGGGAAGATTTTCATTTTTTATAAGAGATTGAACATGATTAATTGTTGTATACTAATTATTATTTGCTCTGCAAACGTTCCAGAGACTTACGTTTCTGCCTGCCTGTTCAGGCCACGCAGACAGGGCAAAGGCATGTCCTCCCTACAGGACTCTTCTATAATAAACTTTTAAGGCAATCGCAAAAGAATAATTTACCACAGATTATACCTTGCGTTAGTGGGGAATCTGTGAAAAGAATCTGTGTTCATCTGAGCGATCTGTGGTGCCATCTACAGATCGCAAACAATCGTGCACAATTACCATAAAGGCACTTCACCCTACTCATCCTCCATCGCATCAATATCCACCTCCGGCATCGGCTCAAACTTGGAAGCATCAAAAGGAAGCAGCTCCGGCACTGCTGCACCCAATTCCTCCAACAATCGTTTCGCATTTTGCAAACCATAATGATACGCATAGGGCGGCCCATCACACCAAGCTTTTTGATAGGCTTTAGTAGCCGCAGCAATAGCAGCGTCTTGATTCCCCGCATCTATTTCGATTTGCGCCAGCACATTGAGGGCATCGGCATGAAAGATGGGATAAGGGCCTTGCTCTGCATACTCCCAAACGTCGTCCAATTGTGCTCTTGCTTTTTGGGCTTCGTTTTTTCTTCGGTAGAATTCAGCAAGTGCGATCAGGATTTGGAGTTCATCTTCAACTACTTGTACTGCTCGAACACGCTTTAAGGCATGGTGTAAACGTTCATCGGCTGTTTTAAAATCATTTAAGTGCAAGGCAGTATTACCTTGACAATAGGCTGCTCTTATAAAATCTCTTTCAAGTCGTTGAGTGGCTGCTAATTCCCATGCCTCGCCTGCTAATGCTTTTGCGAATTGGTATTCGCCATTTAGCGATGAAATTTGAGAAAGAAAAGCCTTACCTAAGCCCTCACCTTGTTTGTCATTTTTATTTACAGCTAATCGTATACCAAATTTTAAAGCTTTTTTTGCCTCATCATAGACACCCCGATATGCCTGTACGAATCCTAAGCGCTCCAAGTTTGTACTCTTTGGAATATATTCTTTA
>JAHDGC010000572.1 GCA_020627865.1 Saprospiraceae bacterium
AATAACGTCCAACTACTTACGTTGTAACCGAATACCTGTTTTAAGCTGGATGGCGAAGTAATTGCTATCCAACTCAATTTCGGAAGAAAGTAATTTTTGTTGTCGAATATTAAATTGCAAGGCAGTATAAAAATCTGTTTTGTGATAGGCAATGCTTAAGAACAATTCGCTCAATGGTGTAAATGTCCATTGGCCAGATGCTGTCGTTCTTGATGCTGATGTTTGCTGCAAGTTTGTCAGGGAGAGATTACTTTTGTACAATCCGGATAGGGCAATTTTTGGAGAAAGTTTGAGGCTATAGGCATAGCCGACATCAAATCCGCTTTGGATCATCTGGAATGCTTCAAGTGAGGAAATAGTTGTTTCTGTAAGTAATGTGTTATTGGAAAGGTTGGTGTAATTTAAATTAAGCCCAAAGAGCGGACTTCCGGCGGATCTTTTTTGGCTTTCATCGAGTCGATAAAGTGCGCGCAAGGAAAACTTTTCTTTGTTGAAAATAAATAAAGGATTAAAATCAACTTGCCAAAGTTGTGCGACTTGAAATTTTGCAGACGATTGTATTGCTTGTTCGGTATTTATCCCTGCTAGATTGACAGTGGATTTCAATTTAGAGATATTTGCGTTGAACATAAATCCATCCGGGAATGCCTGTATTTGAAGACCTATTGATCGCCCTTGTGGATTGTCATCGGTAAGTAGATTAGTAGGCAGAAAAAAACCGAAATTCCACTGCTTGAACTGAAAATCAAAACCGGGAGAAAGTTGTTTCTTCTCAAAACGGAACACCGTATTTTGATCAGAAACAGAAAGCGTTTCCTCAGTGTACTTTATAGGAATACTGAATTGAAAAAGATCAGGATAAGTTTGTATGTAGGTATTCAAGTCAGCTTGTCCTTTTGCTCCTGCCAAGCAGAAACAATAGAGTAGTAGCAAAGTAATTTTTCTCATAATGTAGTTTTCTCTACAATGAGCGTTCAAAAATCTTGCCAATGAATATGTTTTATTTATATTTGTTTGGGCGATAATTTTATGCGGTTAGCTTACAAGACCTCTTTAATAACTTCTTACCAATAGTGAGTTCCATCGGAACGACATATCATTGCCTTGTCTGCGTGATCTTGTCAGGCAGGCAACCATAAAATGGCTGGAACATAAAAAGTGAAAAATTATTTATCAATAAAACTGCTAAAAAATCCAATTCGTAATAGCTGGCCCCCAAAGGTGTTTGGTAAAGTAATAAGTGCCAATGACCAGCACGAATGTTGCCATAAAAATAAAGAACGCACCAAATAGCTTTATAATTGGCTTGGAGAGAAAACTTTTTTTGCCAATGAAAATTTCTGCAACGATTAAATTAGGAATGTAAAAGAAAAAGGACATAACTTTATCAAAAGTACCTGTAAAATCTTGGGCATGTCCAGCGCCTTCCATCAACATCAACCAAAAACCATAATCCATCCGGTACAGCCACGAACCAATGGCCAAGGCAAATAAACGAATCCCCCAAGCCCTATGTTCTTCAAAGTTTTTTGCTCGGGCAAATCGAATGGTCTGGATCGCTGCGGCAAAGGTAAGCACACCATAAAGCCCAAACCCAATATCCATGACCGTCCCACCAATGGTACCTTTTACCGCAATAAACGTTAATCCACCTAGGGCTGTAAAAATAGAAGCCAGCACATAAATCCTACCTGTGATCCGATGAAAAGCAGGATACTTTATCCGCACCTTTTCCAAGAGTTGGATGCATCCCAAAATCAAGATAATGCCACCGGCCGCAAAGTGGATGCCAATACCTATAGTCGCCGTTTCTGTTTCCGTATCATACAGGCCTGGTAAAATCCCGTTCCACTGTGCCGTATTCCCATTCACAAGTGCCGCAGCATAAAAAGCCAAAATATACAGGCCAAAAAGAATCGTACTGCCCCAAACCGTAGCCACCAAAATGATACTAGAAAGCCTGAATGTTGCGTTACTGATTGTTGTCAATTTCATACCACCTAAGATTTAAAAGTACACAGGATATTTTGTCTCTACTCTCACGTCTCTGCTCTCTACTCTAAATTAATTCAAATCAAAACAAGCCTCCCGTATCGACTTCACTTTCTCATACCCCAATTCCCGCGCCACCGCAACATTTCGCTTCGGAATTTCCTCCGGATTTTCATAAGCCTCAAGGACTTTTGTAACACTGTCTTCCCTTAAAATATGAAGCATCGGATAAGGAGAACGATTGGTGTAGTTGGCCGGATCATCATCATAGGCATCTGCAAAACGATAATCGGGGTGGAAAGTCGCCAGCTGATAAACACCCTCACAATTTAAATTTTTCAGAAAAACATTGGCCTCAGCATGGAAATCAAGATACAGCTCAAAGTCCATAAACCGCTCAGGATAAATAATGATGCTGGTTTCAATTGCAGGTTGTTTCTGCAATACTTCAAGCTCTAGCAATAAATGCCTGAAATGTTCTTCTAACTTTTGAGCATGATCAACCGTGAAGCGAATTTTTTCATTAACAAAAACATGCTTAGCAAAAGGGCAAAAATTGTATTTAATGACAAACTGCTTGATCCAGTTTTTGCTTTGGGATATGATTAAATCTGTCGGTAGCATTTTGGTGTATTTGCAATTTGATGAAAAAATCTAAAGTTACACATTTTTACGTAATTATTGCTTAAGTTTTTTATACAGTATTCTTGCTAATTAAAAATAAACAATACAGTAATACTACTATTATGGCGTTGAAAATAAAATGGCTGTATTGTTGATTTAGCATTTAAATATGTTTGCTCAATACTTTATTAAGACAATCCTTTATTACTAAAAATGTTCAACAACAATAACATACTTCGGATTGCTTTCATCGTAATATTTTTTCTTTTCTTCTCCCCACCAGATGCAGGAGCAGGTTTTTTTAGTTGGCTTAAAGGCATAATAGCGGATAAAAATATAGTAGACCATAGTTTGGATACAAATTTTGTCGACTCCACAACAAAAATATTACATTCAACAATAAAACATCCCAGAACAAGCTTTATCAATAATCATCAAGCACCAAACTACGCTCGATATAGTGGTGATATCGGCTCTCCTTGGAGCTATACAGAATACCAAAATTTTCTCGCCAATTCTCCTACTCCGACAAATACCGGTAATGAAACAGTAGGGACATTTGCCGCAGGAGATGATGTCAATGAAGACGGAACCATCACCAGATGGTATGGCTATCTTTTTGTTCCGGTAAGCAATACCTATACTTTTACTTTGGTTTCGGATGATTGGTCTTTCCTTGCTATTGACGGTGACCTCGTAGTGGACAATGGTGGCGCACATGGTTCCGTGACCATATCTGCAAATGTTATCCTTTCTGCTGGGCTACATACATTTGAGTTGAGTTATGGAGAAATCGGCGGGGGTGCTATTTTGGCCTTTACGGATGATGACTGCTTGGAGTATTTGGCCATTGATACCGAAGGTGTGAACTACGCGCGGTACAATGCAGATATTGGTACGCCTTGGACTTACAATGAGTATCAGAATTTTTTATCAACTTCTCCAATTCCTGCAAATACCAGTATGGAGTCGATAGGAACATTTGCCGCAGGAGACAATATTGAACAAAATGGCACTATTACAAGGTGGTACGGATATTTATATGTTCCAACAAGCAATACCTATACTTTTACAACAACATCAGATGATTGGTCTTTTCTGACAATTGATGAAACCCTTGTGGTAAATAATGGCGGTGCACATGCGCCAATCACGGTATCCGGAAGTATCGCACTTTCAGCAGGACTACATACATTTGATATAGGCTTTGGTGAAATCGGCGGTGGTGCTAATTTTTCATTTGTTGGTGATAATACGCTCCAATATATGGTGCTTGACATGAGCGATGTTAATTATGAACGATATAGCAGTGCAGATATTGGTTCTCCTTGGACGCATACACAGTACCAAAATTTTTTAGCAAATCTTCCAACACCTATAGGAACGAGCATTGAGCCTGTAGGAACATTTGCTGCAGGAGACAATATTGAAGAAGACGGAAGCATCACTAGATGGCATGGATACTTATATGTTTCAACAAGCGATACCTATACTTTTACCACGACATCCGATGATTGGTCTTTCTTGACAATTGGTGAAACCCTTGTTATAAACAATGGCGGGGCACATGGGCCAATCACCATATCGGGAAGCATTGCCCTTACTGCTGGCGTACATGCATTTGATCTTGGGTTTGGTGAAATAGGCGGTGGGGCAAACTTTTCATTTGTAGATGATCGTAGGCTTCAATATGTAGTTTGCGTAAGTGAGCCTGATATAAAAGCATCCGTTCATGCCGTTCCTTCTTCCTGTACGAATGAAAGCCCAAACCATGATGGTTATCTACGCCTTTCATTCGTGACCAATGGAGATAAGGTCAACTGGGTTGCAGGAAATAATTATTCCGGTGGCGATCCTGATTACGCCGATGCGATAACCATCGGAAGTCTACCATTTCAGTTTGCGACAGGCTTACCTAATCCTACTGTATCGCAAAATTATACCGTTCGGGTTTTTAATGGTTCAAGTAATAATTTTACCGACTACACCATAACCATGCTGGAACAGAATTGCCAAGAACGGTGTAGTTGTAATGAATTTATCTACCTCAACGAACCCTCAACCGGAGGGGCAATACATAAATTTCTGGTGAATGCAGACAGCAGCGTCACAGAAGTGGGTAACCCTTGGTTTGATAGTACAAATGAACCCGTTGAGGATCAATTACCCTCACCGCATGGATTGGCAACAGACATCAATGGCTTTGTATATATTGGAGAATCATCATCTGTAAATGGCGAGATCAGAAGACTAAATTGCAATGGAGATATTTTTCCAGAATCTGAATTTGCCATATCTTCTTCAGGCCGATTCAATATGGGAAATATTGGCAACAATCTTTATCAAAATACAGATGCGGACGAAATTGCGCGCTATGATATTTGTACAGAATCCTTGACCGGTACCGCCCAATTTTGCGAAAACGATGTTAATTTGGATTGGGGATTTTATGTTGATCCAAGAACAGGGGAAATGTACGCCACATCAGGTTTTACTGGAGCAAACTATTTATGGTATTTTTTGGATAACGATTTTGACAATAATCCCAATACTTGTATTACTGCTGCAAATCTGGGAACTCCTTTACCTGCTAATGCCCAAATAGCGGGTGTCGTAACGGATATAAATCGTAATGTTTATATTGCCGTTATGCGGGATTGGGATCAAGGTACAG
>JAHDGC010000573.1 GCA_020627865.1 Saprospiraceae bacterium
AAACAAAGACAATACTTTCTTACATTCTTCTTTTAAAGTCCCGACTGTTTCCTTGATTAATATATGTTTACGTTCCGTCTCCATCTTGTTGATTAAATCATTATCAAATTCAGCGGAGGAAACCTCTTGCCGACCAATAGCATCCGTCGGCATATTTTTCTTATTCTTGAGGATATTATGCCATTGGTATTTGGCAATGGCCATGACATAAGTTCCAAGTTTTGAAGTCAACTCAAAATCATCCTTCTGAACATTCCGGTAAAGAATCAGTAATGTTTTTTGAAATATATCTTCTGCTTGTGGCACAGTACCGCTATTGTCAAGTACATGCTTTTTGACCATTATATAAAAGGAAGTATATAACATTTTATATGTATCCCTGTCTCCGTCCTTTAGTTTTTGAATTATATTATTATCATCCATAGCATGGTAACAACTATTCTTAATTGTGATCTTTGTTTAAAATGATGTGAAAGATATAAAAACTCATTTAATTGACAAACATTTAAACAACATTGATTAATATCGAAAAACAAGAATGGTTATCACTTTTCTTATTTTAATCCATACTCATACATTATCCTCAAGAATTTTTTTTGAGATAAAACCAAGCCAGACATTGCACCACTTCCCTCATATATAAAGCTAAACCTAAACACCTCTTACAAGCGTTACACCAAATATTTTAAAAAAAATCCTGATAGGTGGTAACCTCTTTACACAATCCTATATAAACCACCGTATCTCAATTTTTTAATTCTAAAACGCTTTAAACAATATCATCATGAACCGCATATTTATAACATTTATACTCTTTCTTCTCGGCCTCAACACCTATGCCCAAGCAGGAAAAGTAATCAGCACAGGAATTGTTCAAAGTCAGCTATCTGGAAAAGAATATATCACAGATAAAATAAACCTGTCCCATGCTATGCTAACCTTAGACTGGATGTCTGGCAATGCATTTGGATTCGGATTAGAAGTTCATAAAAGTATCTTAACCGACGAATTGGTTTACTTCGACCTCAAATTAAAAGTAGGACTAACCCTAAATAAGGGTAAACGAATTCAGTTTCCCACATATGCAGGGTTTAAGTTTTATTCCTTTAATGACAAAAATGCCGACCAACGGTTTGGAACAGCGGGATTTGCATTTAAATCGGCTATCCGGTTTTATCTAAGTAGCAAGTTTTGCCTTGATCTAGGAGCCCAATACGACATCAACACCGTCGGAAGTATTAACGGTAAAGAATTTGAAGATCCCGAACATTCCTTTAGTCAAAAAGGGCTATATGCCAGTATTGGATACTTCATTCCTCGAAAGAAAAAATAGAACTCATTCACAATTTTTTAAAACTATAAAAACAAATGATCATGTTAAAATCAATATTCACCTTCGTTATACTATTATCACTGACTTGCACCTTTGCCCAAAATAAGGAAATGCAAAGGGCTCTAAAAAAGGGTAAAAATAGCGATTTGCTTTATGAAGCAAAGTTTGATAAAGTTGTTGATAAAACTAAAATTGAAAAATGGTGTGAAAAGAAAGGGTATGTTTTGATATCTACTCGAAAAGGAGAAATTGCTCGATTTGGGGATATTATTACTGGTGTTATAAGTGCAAAGTTTCGTAGCGATGAAGATAATCAGTACCTAGCCGCACTTGAAAAAAAGAGACAAGAAGAGGCCAGAACTTCTGCTAGGCAAAATCGAAATTCTGATGGTGATTATACCACCGAAGCTTTAATCATGGGGGCAGTTGGCTTGGGAGCACTTTTATACGGAGGATATAAAGCATTAGAGAGTATAGATACCGGGAGTTCCGGAGACACCTACTCTGATAACTCTTATCCTGGCTGTCAACCCAATGCACATATTCATATTGAAATAGAAGGGAAATTGGAAGGAAAAAGCAAATTAACTGTAACCGGAGGTCCGGAAGGATGTTACATTGAAAATTCATACGATGATGTTGTCTGGATTACAGCTCCATACTATGGTGAGAATGCAAAATGTATTGCTGGTAAGTATTCCTTCTCATACACCTATAATATTAATTCGACCCCAGAAACGGTATCCGGTTCATTTCAAATAGACGGAACCGAAGATAGTTATCAAATAGTCGTTGATCCTTTTGAGAATTTATATATTAAACCTTATTAAATCGACAAACTTACCTGACCCAAAATCGGTTTATGGGTTATGAAAAATTTGACTAAAAAATCCTAAATTTTGGTGAATACTCTGCTGTAAGGGAACGGGGGTATTCCCCAAAATTTTTCTGATCTAGAGGTCGAAAATCGGATTTTTTAATGTGTCTATAATTTTAATTATTTAAACTTAGCTAGTTACAGATAAACACCCCCATCACAACAAAACCTCCGTCGCCCCCCAACCATAGGCATGATGATACTCATTTTTAAAACTATCCACATATGAATTCTGGACTAACCTGCTAGCAATCTCATTCCGCAATCGCCCTTTCCCTACCCCATGAATAATAAATACCTTGGGCACACCGAGCCGAATTGCCTCATCCAAATAATTATCAAAGGCATCCAATTGGAGTCGGAGTTTTTCCCCGTTGCTCATTTTCCCCGCATTAGGAAATAATTTTTCGATATGCAAATCAATCTCAGTAGAAAAACGGGCTCGCTCTCCCGGATCAGCCGCAGTAGAATAAGTATAAAGATCATTCAACCGCTCGGAAGTTCGTTTATTTCGACGCGTATAGTTCCTCAAGTCTTCTTCCGCTTCTGCCTCACGGTCTTTATTTACCGAAAGATCATCAAACAAGATGTAGTGGTGGACAGGGATGTTAAGCAAAGGCGCGTCTTTCAGTTTTTTGAAAAACTGTTTTGCCTTGATGCGTATTGTTTTCGAGTGTTTCTCTCCCTTACCACTGGTGGAAGCTTCCCAACAATCCACTTCAATTCTGGGGCTATCATTCAATCTGTCAAAAGTAAACTCACCGAGTAGTTGGGTAGACATTGCTAGAAGGCTTCCATTCGTTTCCAGGAAATATTCCTCCTCATCAGCGAAAGCAAGCTGGATATTAAAAACAGTATCCGTACGCGTATCATTAATCAAGTGGATAGCATAAGCACGCGTAGAGCCATCTTTATGCTTAAGGGGTTCAAAACCTAGTTGCACCCCCATTCTTCTCAGGATAGTGTATTGTAGGTTTGGCGTTGGAATTTCTGGTTTTTCCGGCAATTGCTCTTTTTTCCCGGGTACTACTTTTGCCTTGACGGGTACTTTCCCCGGGGTATATTCCTCCAATCGTTCAAGATCATCAGGAAAAACAGGGATTAACATACCACTCTCATCCAGCTTAACGACAACCATATCATTGTCAAGCAACTGATCGATACTTCCTTTATCGCCTGTATTTTTTAACAAAACCCGTGTTCCGATGGAAAAAATCATGTGACTCTAAAATTTTTCCAAAAATAAGCATAAGTTTTTTCTCATAAAAATAGACGTGTATCTAAATAACAAATTCGTATATGAAAAATAGGGAGAAGTAATAAAAAAGACCCAACATGCGTTAATGTTTTAATTCAGGGAACTTTTTCGCACCGCAAACAATTTTAATATAAAAGCCCGCTCATAAACAAGCTATTAATTTTAACATAAAAAATGTCATATGGAATCCACGCTTACCCTCCAACCAAGCAAATCAAGAACACAAGCCATTGAAAATCGTGTTGATAACAGTAAAAAAAGCTACTTCAATCCTCGATCCCGACGCCATGCAAAGGGTATTTTCAAGCAACTGGGCAAATATGTCCCAACACAAACCTTTGTCATTGCGAATTATCGGAATGAATATATTATCACCAATGATGGTATGATTATTTATTTCAAAGCCGGAACCTTTGCCTGCCCGGTAAATAGTAACATCACAATTACAATCAAGGAATACAATAAGCGTTCAAGTATGATCCTTGGCGATGTAACTACCGTGGCTGATAATGAACCTATTTTTTCTGCCGGAATGCTCGAACTCAGGGGCAAAACCCAATCTCAAGCCGTAAAAGTAAAACCAGGGCAAGCGATTGATATATATATTCCAAATGATGGAAAAGAGCAAGCCCCTTTCTTTGGATTTTCCGGTAATCGAAATAATAACAATGCGGATTTAAACTGGGAGTTGAACGAATTAGGTCGCATCTTAAACACGATCAGTTCAGATAATCTTCCGGATGCGGAGCTGCTCCTGAGTCAATTGGAAGAATTTCGCAAAACAAATCCAGCTATAGCAAAAGATGTAGAACAACGGATCATCAAGATGCAAAACAATGTTGTCATGGATTATTCCACACCGTTGACAGAAAATGATCTGGGCTATCGCGTCTTACGTGCACCGAGAGAAGGCTTTATCAATTGTGATGCTTGGTGGCGGGGTAAACGAAGAGTGAATATGCAAATACAGGTTGATGAGGCATTGGGGGACACGACCGATCTTAAACTGGTGTTCAAGGAAAGAAAGACGGTTGTTCCACCGTATCAAATTAATGGTGGAAATTTCTCTTTCATGAGATTGCCATTGGGTGTTGAGGTAACGGCAGTAGCGGTAAATCCGGGTCAATATGGGAGACCACTGTTAGGTGTGCAGACTTTTATGACAAGTAGCGGTAGCAGAACATTGAAAATGGAAGAAGTGGCTTCTATAGACGTGTTGGCAACGCAGTTGAAGGTGTTGGATAAAAAATAAGCGCTTTTAATTATAGAAAAAACCGGAGTTTGACAAGTTTGAGTTCCGGTTTTCGTTACAACTCATTCATTCAAAAAAGAAGCCCATTCTACTATTAGAACAGGCTCCAAATTTCACAGCAGATAACTCCTTTTTATAAAATCCTAAATGGATCAATCAGCATCGGAATTTCTCCGAAGTTGATTATGGTACCGCTTTAATAGCAAGTACACCTATTAATGTCAAAAAAGAAGAGAACGTTACCTGTTTTTTTTCGTTTTTTTTATTTTTTTATGAAAAAGGGAAATTTTGCCCTCACTCGCCCTACACCCTAAAGCCTGCCTGACAAGTCACGCAGACAGGGGAAGCCTCCGCGCAATTTCCCTTTCTTAGTCTTAATCTCGGAACCGGTAAGCCACATAAAACTCATATCCCAAGGCGTTATATTGGCCAAAGCCACTCAAATTATAGGCACCTAAAGTACCGATTCTCAAAGTGCCGTCTCTGAGGAATTTTTTCTTGACGACGACACCCGCTTGCAGGCTAAACGTTCGGTCTGTAGAAAAAGAAAAGCCTGTCCAGAAAGATTC
>JAHDGC010000574.1:0-2978 GCA_020627865.1 Saprospiraceae bacterium
GGAAGCATCTACGAGCGTGTGGATAAAATGTGCAGCAGCATTATGGATAAAAAAATTACACTGCCCAAAGGATTTATTCTTCGTGGTAAAGCCATAACCATGCACAAGTATGTACAGTGGTTTTCGGGCATTGAACCATTTATGGATGAAAATGGGGAAATATCCGTCAAATTCCAGTTTGCAGTACAATTAAAGGATTTTTTAT
The DNA here is from genome assembly GCA_020627865.1 of Saprospiraceae bacterium. Classification (GTDB taxonomy): domain Bacteria; phylum Bacteroidota; class Bacteroidia; order Chitinophagales; family Saprospiraceae; genus JAHDGC01. Next base: position 206 of record JAHDGC010000574.1, read on the forward strand.
TGCAACTCCACCAGTATGTAAAAATAAACCTCTTAGAAATTATGCCTTTGCGTGGAAAATATTCCGTGAGGATGTACCAGATATTTAAAGCAGAAAGAGACCGGACGAAGCAACACAAGGAAGTAAGTATCATGGAATATGATCTGGAGCAACTAAGGGCTATGCTGGAAATAGGAGACAAATATAAAATTCTGAAAGATTTCAGGCGTAATATTCTGGATCCGGTGAAAAAAGAAATCAACACCCACAGCAAGACCATATCTGTAGATTATGAGTACATAAAAACTCGAAGAAAGGTTACGGCCATCAAATTCATCATTCACGATAAAAACCAAGAACAGGTGACTCCAGAAAGTAATAATCCTCGCCCCGATTATGTTCCGACAGCCGCAGAAATCAAGCAATTATCCAGAGCTAAGCTACACGCCTATGAGATGCTTGTTGCTTTTGGGGTAAAAGGCGGCATTGCATTGAAACAAATACTTCCAAAAATTAAGGGCGGTGTCGTGGCAGGATACGAAGATATTTTCATAAAAAATGCCCTACAACATTTCCAAAAATGGGCAACCCAACAAGGATCGACAGAACAGTCGGCCGCAACATTTGTAAACTGGTGGATGCAAAAGAAGGTTTTCTCGCACGAGCAGGATGTCTTTTGGAAACTTAATGAAAGGGTACATGAGTATATCAAAAAGCAAGATGCCGAAGCAAAAACTAACCGTGAACTGGCCAAAGATATGCCAAATGAGGCTTTTGTAGAGGAATACAAGAAAGCTGTGGCGGCGTGAAATACTTAGCAAAATTCTAGCCCTTATCTTGTCCCTTTTTCAAATTTTTATAATACTTCGCGAACGCATCCGCCGTCATATCCCTTGCAATCAAGCGATTTTCCCAAGCTTCAGGGTCTTCCCTCTGGAGCTTTTTCTTTCGGGCATGGATACTTTCCATCAACTCCGAAAACTGATCATCTGCGAACGAAGTATTGAGGAACCACTTTACAAAAGCCCCTGCCCTACCCTTTTGATTCGTTTTTTTAATGTTTGTTTTACTTTTAAAAATGTTCAGAATCTGTGTAATATACCAGTCTTCGAAGCCGGAAAATTCGCTTCCTTTGATTTTTGGTAAAATTTGGTGGTATACAATTCCAGCAGAAACTCCAAATTCGGTTAGTATTTGGTAGGCATAAAGACCCGATCGAGAAAGGCTAGCCAAGTCCTTTTCTGAAGGATCAGTATCTTCGTTAGGCAAAAAAGTAAGCTGTTTAGCACCACCATTTTTATCCGTAACCAAAAATTCTACAGTTGTTTTGGGCTTGCTTCTCAAAGGATAAAAAGTAACTTTAATGATCTCTAGAAAATCACAACGCTCGTTAATTTCCTTTTCTATTTTGTGAATAACCGATCTTCGGAAGTTTCGGAAATCCGGATATTTACCAGGAATACCCAATAAATTTCGGAAATCATCTAGGGTATATTTTAAAGAACTGACCGATTCATGGTTTCTCATCAGATCTCTTTTGGCTTTAGCTGCAATAAGAAATCGGATAGCATGCCCGTTTTTGATGAGCTTCGTTTGGTGTTGTGGGATACTCACAAAGTGGCTGTGTAGCTCCAGCAGAAGCGGTTTTACAGATTGGGTAAACTTGAATCTGATATAGACAGAGCCATCTGTCCCCCTTTCTGGAACGATCATTTCGAAGAAATTCATCCCACCTCGAAGCGGTTTTCCCGCGATCATAACATCCGTATAAAAATCTATCGGCTTGGATAGCAAACTTTTCCGGAGTTTATCAATTTCATTATACAATCCACCCCATTTCTTTTTTTCTAGCTTTAATGCGCTTTCCAGTTGCTTGACAGAAACCACCTGCTCCTCAAAACTTGCCTGATTTTTACTGTCTAACTTAGAAATCAGGTAAAGTACGACATTCCATTCTCGAAAAGATAAATTCCAGGAAAGGTTAAAGGCCAACTGATTGGAGAGATTGGCAACGGGCAGATTTCTCTTGTCTAGCGTGTTTTCCATAATTTGACGAATATACATAGTGCCGACGGGACATTGTGTAAAATTTTTCATTTTTTTTACACAATGTTGCCCAGAACCCTGTTTCTTAACACAAACCTTCCCTGTTTCATAACACAAAGCTGCTATCTAAACCCTGTTTTTAGACACAAACTATTCTTCCCTGTTTTATTACACATTTTTTTTATAGAACCCTGTTTTTGTACACAATGTTCCCTGTTTTGTAACACAAACTACCCTGTTTTTGTACACAATGTTCCCTGTTTTGTAACACAAACTATTCCATAAAACACTGATAATCAACAACTCACAATTTCTATAAAATAAAAGAAAAAAGACTAAAATTAAAAGTCTTAAAGAACTATGACTTTTCAAAGTTTATTTTTTCAAATGTGATCCGGACTCCCAGCAATATCTCTTTAACCCTGTTTTTGTACACAATAGTAATTCTTTTCAAAAAATTTATAATGTCAACCCTGTTTTTGTACACAAACTGCTCTTTATTTGAGTTTGAATTGCAAAAAATATAGAAAAAGCATCATTTATAGTTCTTTTAAAGCCCATATAAGCATTTTCTCCACGTTTAGGCGTACTATTGCGATTAAGCGTATAATAAGCTCTTAGAGGCTCTTATATGACTTTTGTAGTTTTTTTAAATGTATTGATTTTGCAAAAATGCAACAACATACTCGGATTGGGCTTACGGGCTTACGGGCTTACGGGCTTACGGGCTTACGGGCTTACGGGCTTA
>JAHDGC010000574.1:3078-5288 GCA_020627865.1 Saprospiraceae bacterium
TACGGGCTTACGGGCTTACGGGCTTACGGGCTTACGGGCTTATGGGCTTATGGGCAAATTTGACTAGATTTTGTTATTTTCCGGTCAAAGACCGTTATTTTTGTTCGCATACAATAATCCTTTGAATATGTTGTAGCGAACAGTGCAAAAATTAGCGTATTAAAATAAAACACTAAAATTATGAGAAAAATTAATTCGGAAGGGAAATGTTATTATTGCAATAAAACATATGCAGCAAATGGAATGGGAAGGCATTTAAGCGCCCACTTTAAAAAGGCTGAGAAAGAAAAGCCAGCAAAGAAAAAATCATATCACATTAAAGTAGCAGGAGGGAATTTATATTTTCTCCATATGTTGATTCATGGAGATGCTAGACTAGGACAATTAGATGCTTACCTACGGGGTATCTGGTTAGAGTGCTGTGGGCATATGAGTGCTTTTGAAGTAAAAGGAGCTAAGAAAAGCGTGAATGATTGGTTTGCTGAGCCAGAAGAGTTTGGGCTAAGTATGGAAATCAAGATCGGTGATTTATTCAAAAAAGGATTAAAGCTTGAGTATGAATATGATTTTGGTTCTACGACAAAGTTAGAAATCAGTGTCATGAACGAATATTTTATTACGGATAAAAATAAGATATTATTACTCAGCCGAAATGAACCCCTACACATTTTATGCGAGTTGTGTAAGAAAAAACCAGCACAAGTGATGTGTGTAGTGTGTTATGGCGGAGCGACAATGTTCTGCAATTCCTGCAAAGGGATTCATGCCAAGAAATGCGATGATTTTGCTGATTATGCCGAGACAAATGTCGTTAATTCTCCAAGGATGGGTGTATGTGGATATGACGGGGGGCGTATTGATGTACAAAGAGATGGCGTATGGCAAAGTGAATAAATATCTTATATTGCAGTTTGAAATAAAAAAAATGTACTATGGTAATATCATTTATTTCTTATAAAGGTGGGGTAGGGAAGACCACACTTTCGGAAAACGTAGCGGTTTGCTTTGCACATGCAGGGCGATCTGTTTGTATCGTGGATGCGGATGATTCAGCGAATACTCTAAGCTGGAGCAAAAAAAGGAGTGAAAAACTGCCTCCGATAACCGTTTTTCAGGAAAACAATAAAGATGAGATTGCCCTGAAGATCAGGGATCTTAACGAACAATACGATTTGGTTATTATTGATAGCCCACCGTCGCAAGTTCCCATTTCGGATATGATTGTATTGATGAGCAATCTTGTCGTTGTGCCATTGTTACCAAAAGGAGAGCAGGAAACCAATACGATCAATCAGTTTGTCCGGAAAATTAAATCATTAGAAATTGCCAAAGGAAAGAAAATTCCGGTTTACTTTATGGTTAATGAATTTGATCCAAGAATATCCTTGCATAAGAATTTTGTAGAAATCATGGAAACAACATTCGGTGAACGGGTCTTGAGGTCAAAACTCCATAACCGAATTGCCTATGCAGAAGTTACCCATGAAGGAAAGGGCGTTTTTGAAAGCAGCGACACCAAGGCCAAAAATGAAATCGCCGATTTGGTAAACGAATTGGTTGCTATTATTAAATCAAATTAAGATATTACGGAAATGTCGTGAGCATTACGACGCTACTTAAAACATAACATTCATATGGCAAAAAAGAAAAAACCAACAATATCTCTAGAAGGCTTGGATGATGTTGTTTTCAATAAAGACCTTGACATTTCTTCAGCGCAGAGTGTACTTGAATCGGAGTCAAGCACAGCAGATAAAGTAGAAGAAATTGTCCAAAGTGAAATGGGGGAAGAATCAAAAACAGTAAAGCAAACTACTCCTGAAAAATCTGAAAAAGCAACAACTCCCAAATCGACCCGAACTCCGGTTGCGAAAGCTAAAAAAGAAAAAAAGCAACCCAAGTCGTCCCAAGGAACACCTCCGGCAGAAGACAAAAAAAGGGCAAGTTTCAACATTCCGAAAGATTTACACCGAGCGCTGAAAGATTATAGTTATATGAATGATATTGATATGGTAACCTATATCTTTGAACAACTGGTAAAACCGGATTTGAAGAAAAAAGGGTATTATCCACCCAAGAAGAGAAAGTGAAGCCACTATTCAAAATAGAAATAATTACAAAAAAAATAATAAGATGAAAAGATTAATTGTGCTTCCGCTTTGTCTCTTTGTATTATGCTGCTCCGTTCATGCGGCACATATTATCAGTGG
>JAHDGC010000575.1 GCA_020627865.1 Saprospiraceae bacterium
AATATCTACAAGGAAAAAGTTTTAAACTGTATCCTGATTTCTCCAATGGCGGTTCCATAGATGTTTCTAATTATAATGATGGTAAAAGAGGTGGCAAGGTCAGGGTACGGGCATTGCTGGAAGCTTCTGGCAAAAACAGAATCCTCATCAAGGAACTTCCGTATGGTGTTACGACCTCTTCCATGATTGACAGTATCATCAAGGCCAATGATAAGGGAAAAATCAAGATCAAGAAGGTGGTAGACAACACGGCCAAGGATGTGGAAATCGCCATTGACCTAGCAGCGGGCGTTTCTCCAAGTGTCGCCATAGATGCGCTTTATGCCTTTACCAATTGCGAGATTTCTATCTCCCCGAATGCCTGTGTTATTGTTGATGATAAACCCCATTTCCTTACGGTAAGTGATATACTCAAGGTTTGCACCGACAATACGAAGGAGTTGCTCCGGATAGAGTTGGAAATCAAAAAGGCCGAGCTGGAAGAAAAGTGGCATTTCGCGAGTTTGGAAAAAATATTTATTCAAAACAGGATTTATCGGGAAATTGAAGAGTGTGAAAGTTGGGAAGAAGTTGTGGAAACCATAGACAAGGAGTTGAAGAAGTACGTGGTTACACCAAAGGACAGAGCACGCAAAAATGACAAGCGGTTGCGCTTGCTCCGAGACATCACGGAGGATGACATTACCCGCCTTACGGAAATCAGGATCAAGCGGATTTCGAAGTACAATGCCTTTAAAGCCGATGAGTTGATTGCCAATATTGAGAAAGAACTCAAGCAGGTAAAATATGATCTTAAGCACCTGACGGAATTTACCATTGCCTACTTCGAAGAATTGCTAAAAAAATATGGCAAGGGCAAAGAGCGTAGAACCAAGATCATCACCTTTGATACTATTCAGGCGACGCAAGTAGTTGCCAACAATGCCAAGTTATATGTTAACCGTAAGGAAGGATTTATGGGCACGGGTCTGAAGAAAGATGAATTCGTGGCGGATTGTTCCGACATTGACGATATTATTGTTTTCAGGAAAGACGGGCATTTTCAAGTTTCCAAAATTGCGGATAAGGTTTTTGTTGGTAAAAACATCACGCATATTGCCGTATGGAAAAAAGGAGATAATCGCACGACCTATAACATGATGTATATGGACGGGAAAACGGGAACGGCTTATGCCAAGCGATTTAATGTAACAGGAATTACCCGTGATCGGATTTATCCATTGACGAAAGGAAACAAGGGTTCTAAGGTGCATTACTTCACGGTTAATCCAAATGGAGAAACGGAGACGGTTTCTATTCTTTTATCACAAGGATGTAAGGCCAAGAAGAAGCAACTGGAATTTGATTTTGCGGAAATTGCCATCAAGGGTCGTGGTTCTGGCGGGAATGTCGTGACCAAATATCCTATCCGGAAAGTGACACAACTTGAGGTCGGTAAATCTTCCTTGGGGGCGATCAAGGTTTGGTTTGATGAGGTCAGTGGCAAATTCAACACGGCCAAGCGGGGCAAGTTTATCGGGGATTTTGATACGGGAGATCAGATTTTGTGCCTGTACAAAGAGGGAAGCTATGAAGTGATGGATCTTGATATGAAAAGGCGGCTTTCGCCGGATGAGTTGCTGGAGGTTTCCAAGTTCGACTCCAAGACCCCTATTAATGTGGTATACTTCGAAGGTTCAAAGGGCTGGACAATGGTCAAGCGTTTTGTGGTGGAGACTTCAATGCCGAATCAGCGGTTTTCATTTATTACGGATCATAGGAGTTCTAAGATATTTTTTGTTTCCACAGATGATAATACGACGATTCGGTATTCGGTTCGGGAAGGGAAAGATAAGGTGGAGTATGATCTGGATGTAGCGGAGTTTATAGATGTGAAGGGCTGGAAGGCGCTGGGGAATAAGTTGGAGGATAAGCGGATTTCGGGGGTTAAGGTGATACAGTCGGATACTTTGAAGGCGGGGGATTCTTTGGAGTTTGATCTTAAATAGATCGCTGCGCTTTTAGATGTTAGATCATTCGCTGGCGCTCATTGTCAGAATAGAGACCGCTGCGCTACGAGAATAGAGACCGTTCCTGCGGAACTTTCAGAAGTCAGACACCGAGTGCTGAAGGCAAACTACTTCTTTTAGGTGAGATTCTTCTTGGGGCAAGGTTTTGGAACTGCGAGAGGTCAGATGTTATGTCTTTGGGAGCATACTTGTTCCTTTTTGGGAACCACCATAACTAATTAACCAATATATGACGACAGATGACTATAAAAAGATGGCTGATACCCTACCCCACCAGCCGGGGGTTTACCAGTTTATGGATGCGGATGAAGTGGTATTGTATGTTGGGAAAGCAAAGGATTTGAAGAAGCGGGTTTCCTCCTATTTTGGGGAGCGGAAGCATCGGGCATTTAAGACGAATGTTATGGTGAAACATGCGATGAAGGTCGTTTTTACGATTGTGGAGACGGAATCGGATGCTTTGTTGTTAGAGAATACTTTGATTAAGAAGCTTCAGCCTCGGTATAATGTTAGTTTGAAAGATGGGAAATCCTATTCCTATATTTGTATTAAAAAAGAACGATTTCCGCGTGTTTTTCTCACTAGAAATATCATCCGAGATGGCTCTACTTATTTTGGGCCTTATACCTCAAGGTCTACCCTAAAGATAATCCTTGATCTTATTAAGCAGCTTTTTCCGTTGCGGACTTGTAACTTTGCTTTGTCTGAACAAAATATTAGTAAAGGGAAATTTAAAGTGTGCTTGGAATATCATATCAAAAATTGCAAGGGGCCTTGTGAAGGATTAGAAGCAGAAGAAGATTATCTCGAAAAGATCGCCCAGATTAAGAATATGTTGAAGGGGAATTTTGGTGCCGTCAAGGCTCATTTCAAAACAGAGATGGCCAAATATTCGGAAGAACTGGATTTTGAAAATGCACAAAAAATTAAGGATAAACTTAGTGCTTTTGAGGATTATCAGGGAAAATCTACCGTGGTTAGTTCTACGATAAGAGACGTAGATGTTTTTAATATTGCTAGTGATGAAAAGCAGGCTTATGTCAATTATCTCAAGGTAGTGAATGGCGCCATTATCAATACATTTACTTTGGAGATGACGAAGAATTTAGATGACGACGAAAAGGATTTATTGTCGTTTGTAATTCCAGAGATGCGGCAAAAATATAACAGTATTGCTACGGAAATTGTCTTACCTTTTGAGACTTTGCTCCCAGAGGATAACATTGTAATTACCATTCCTAAAATAGGCGACAAGAAAAAGTTGTTGGATTTGTCCTTGAAGAATGTCAAGTATTTTTTATTACAAAAACAAAAGCAGGAAATTGCCAAGCTGAACAAACAAACTCCGGCAGAACGGATTTTGCGCACCTTGCAGAAAGATTTACAGATGGCCGAGTTGCCGATGCATATCGAGTGTTTTGATAATTCTAACATGCAAGGTTCTTATCCGGTAGCCTCTTGTGTCGTTTTTAAAAATGCGAAACCCGCCAAGCGGGATTATCGACACTTCAAGATCAAAACGGTGGAAGGACCAGATGATTTTGCCTCGATGAAGGAGGTGGTTTTTCGTCGGTATAAAAGGATGCTAGATGAGGAAACGCCCTTGCCGCAATTGGTCATTATTGATGGCGGTAAGGGGCAACTGAGTTCTGCGATGGAGAGCATTAACGGGCTTGGGCTTGCGGATAAAATTACGGTAATCGGTATTGCGAAAAGGTTGGAGGAGATTTTTTTCCCAGGGGATTCTATTCCGTTGTATATTAATAAAAAATCGGAGTCATTGAAGTTGATTCAGCAAGCGCGGAATGAGGCGCATCGGTTTGCGATTACGTTTCATCGGAATTTACGATCTAAAGATTTTGCAGGAACGGAGTTGACGAATATTCCGGGGATTGGGGAGAAGACGGCGGAGAAGTTGTTGAGTCACTTTAAGTCGGTGAAGAAATTAAAACAAGCTGCACGCGAAGATGTGGAAGCAGTCGTGGGGAAAGCGAGTGCAGGGAAGGTTTTTCGGTATTTTGAGCATAGAGAGTAGAGACCGCTGCGCTGTGAGAACAGAGACCGTTCCTGCGGAACTGTCAGAAATCAGATGCTGTGTTCTTTTATGTTGCTTTATTCTGAGGGGTATGCACCTTCTTTTTGGGATGCAGTTTTAAAATTAAGACCAGAAATTCCAAATATCGTCGAAGCTTTCTCTATTTTTTAGCACTGTAAAATTATTTTCAGCGTCATACCCTAACATTAATGGCACGTTTCGACTATTGTATCTTGACCACATGCTCAGAGTATATGCACCGGTATCATGAATAAGTAAATAATCTCCTTCTTTGGCTATGGGCAGATCAAGATCTTTTGCAATAATATCTCCGGCAAAGCAAAGTGGCCCTGCGACAGTATACTTACAACTGGCAAGTCCTTCTTTAGGATTTCCGTTAGCATCAACGATACTGATTTCATGGTGCCAATCGTTCGGCCTGTATGCTTTCCTCAAAAATAAATCTGCTCCAACATGAGTTATGATTGTATTTTTATCCGCTCCACGCTTAACATACTCTACCCGAGAAGCAACCCATCCCGTGTTCGCATGAATATATCTACCAAATTCTGTCATCAACTGAAATTTTTCACTAAAAAGATCAGGAAACTTTGCTTTCAAAAGTGATGTATAGGATTCCATGCTTTCTGGCGAAACATCCTTATAATAAGAAACGGGCATCCCACCTCCAATATCAAATATATTAATTCTTTGTGGTTTATTTTCTTGCTCTAGTTGCTCATTAATTTCGTTCACCAATTGAAAAATTGCTCCCACCCCATTAGTCAGAAGATCAAGGTTGCACCCTTGAGAACCGATATGCAAGTGAACACCTTGTAGCCATTCGTATTTCAGGTAAGCTTTCATTATTTTTTGCTTGTTTCCCTTTATAGGAATACCGAATTTTGAATACTCACCAGCGACACTACTTGACTCAATAGTCCCTACACCCACTTGTGGATTTAAACGGATGCCTATTTTGCTTTGCGAAGGTTTCTCTGATAAAAGTTGATTGATTCTTTCCAATTCCATAAAAGAATCAGCATTGATGTATACACCGAGGTTTAAAGCATATCTCAACTCTTGGTAAGTTTTGGCAGGAGAGTCAAAAACTATTTTCTCAGGATGCACGCCCGATTGTTCTGCCAATTTTAGTTCTGGGAAAGAAGCTACCTCCAAGCCAACATTTTTATCTTTAATTATTTGTAGGATTTTTGTTAGTGGGTTTGC
>JAHDGC010000576.1:0-4784 GCA_020627865.1 Saprospiraceae bacterium
ATACATTCCATATACTTCAAAACAATTCAAGAGAAGTTTGTCTATAGCCCCTTTGGGCTACTTATTCAATTTTCACATTGAATGTATCTGTATCTTTTATGTTTTTAACATACGCATCAATTAAACTATCTATTGTCACCGTTCTTTCATTTGATGCATTTTTTCTCTCCTTTTTTAGCGCCTTTATTTTTTTCACGTAGGTATAGTCATTTGCAACCTGGAGCAACTCAACAATATTATCTTCAATTCCTGCATCTTCCGAACCATAGAATTTATTTAGCATAGAGGTTGTTGCTGATTGAGCTTTAAAACCACTATATTCGGAATGCTTTTTACCACCAACACTTAATATTACGTATGGAGCTGGACCTTTGTACTCTGATCCGTTTTTTGCTAAATAGAGTTTATTTTTATCATAAGATCTTCTTGTAATTTTATACCCTTCAAATATGCCTCTATCTCTTATATTACAACCAAAAACAAATCCGCTTTCATCATCATATTTACCTTCTAATCCGCTTTCTATATCAAAATCGAAATTTAACAATGCTGTTCTTGCACTTAATTTATTAGCAATTGAACCTGCTATCTTAGTGATTTTTCCACCGACTATTAGATATGGAGCGGTGGCAGCAAAAATAGGAATACTAGATGCTTGGTAAAGAGCAGAGCTTATGTTATCGGTCAATGTTTTATCAAATTTCTCAGATTTTAACTGAATGTTTATCTTAAGTTTGGAGCTATCTAATGCATCGGTATAATATATGAGTTCTGTTCCTTCAGACCTACTGCTTGGCTCTATAAAATCATTATCCTTTTTATTTGATGCTATCTGATGAATAGCCATAGTTGGCACATTTGAAGTTACATCATCTTTAATCGTACTTGAAATAATTACGTCATGCCTTTTTTTAAAAAGAGAGTTTTTCAAATCGCCTATATAACAACACTCAAGCCTTAGCACTAGTGGTTTTCCAATTCCAATCTCTTGAAAAGGGTTATAATTTTCTTCAATATCGCGAATAGAAACTTTTAAAGAATCGTCAATTCCAATTTTCATTTCATTTAAGGAGAAAAGATTATTCATGATTATTTATGATTTTTGTAAATGTTAAATTTAAACAGTCTTTCAAATAGAGATAATAAGCCTTCCCGTGTTAAGTTCGATTCCTTGTAGGAAATTCCTTGGTGAAATATTTTATATCATTTAACTCTGAAGGATTATCCTTGAAATAGTTTGCAGTAAATTCGTGCAGTGTTTGCTGAAAAGTAATTACTTGTTCAATAAATTCATTTCCAAGGCTATATGGAATATAAATTACACCATCGTATTCTTTTGCCACCTTACCTATAGAATCATATTCTGGCGTATAAGTATTTTTGTAAAAAATTTGGGTAAAATTATTTGTAGCTGATTTTGCAGATGCTGACTTTAACCACGATTTAAATTTACTGATAACCTCACTATCATTACCATCTATTCCTTCTGCTTCATACATTAACTCCATAGTCTTAGTCAACTCAATTAATAGCTTTACATTATTATACCCTCGTTGATTGTTATGAGAATCTTCAAGGAATTCTTCTAGCTTATTTTCACTATCTGCTATATTTTCTTTTATAGAATCGGTATTTCTGTATTCTATCGATTCCACAAGTTTAACTAGCGATCTCTCCATATATGCAGGGATATTGGCATTAAAATCTTTCGAGAAAGATAATTCACAATATCCTTTAATTTTTTCAAAATCTACGTCCATAACGTATTGTTTCCCTGTTAATATCTTTCCACCTGAACGTAAAAAATCTTTCACTTTTGAAGTAAGTGAATTGTTTTCAATGGGTCTTTCTGTTTGCATTGTAATGATTTGGCTTACTCCATTACTAAGTACAGGAACGTCTTTTTCTATATGAATATGGTATTCCAGAAAATTCATGGGAATGGCATAATTAGCTTTAAAGCAAAATTCTTTTCTTTTTGTTTTTGTATCATCGTCAAAACCTATAATATCACTCAACACATCTCCTATAGGTAAAACTTTAAAAGCTTGATCAACATATTTATTTAATATTTTCTCTAATCTCTTAACCTCATCTTCTTCTACTTTTGTTAAAGTGACAGCTACTGAAAGGTGATGAACTTCTTTTATATCGATGTCTTTAAAAATTGGGGTATAATCAACGGTTAACTTTGTTCCCCCTTCTGGAATTGGCTCAGTCCGATTAAAGGCATAACTATATTTTTTTACTGGAGTTACCTGCCCTTCCTCTCCATAACACTCAATGAGGATATCCACCAAATATCTACTATCATTGGGGATGGCTAATTCAAGCTCTTTTATAAAAAGTGTCAGCGCATCATCTCTGGTAATCACCAAACTAACATCTCTTGAAAGCGCTGATTTTAATTCTTCATCATCGTATCTTTCTCCATTTTTAATATTCCTCTCATCTTGACTATTTAAATCAAGTGAACAAAAAAATAGTAAAACGATTAAAACTAAATATTTCATTTGATTTGATTTATTAAACAAAAACAATATGAACACAAAAACTCATTTTAAACTATTGATGTTTTTTTATCTGCTTTAACAAACCTACAAATTCCCCTCCCCCATTTCAAAGACAAAAAAAAGCTACCATCCCAAAAAAAAACCTTATATTTATATTTTTAATAAATATTAAGTAGCTTGCTTTCAAAGCCTTACTCCTTTTTTATTCAAAAAAAGCATCCTGAAAAATGCCCGAGTTCTCCAATAGTAAACTGGCGAAAAATCTTCGGTTGTTGCGGCCGGATGAGCTGAAAAGCTTCGATAAATGGCTTCACTCGCCTTGGTGTACGGCCAACAAGAAGCTGGCTCGGTTGTTTGCTTTGTTGCAAAAGCATTATCCTGATTTTAAGCATCCCGATTGTCAATTTGATCGCCTACTTTTAAAACTCGATGCAGAGAAAAAGACGACACCAAAGTATTTGCGCAACCTTATGGCGGAGCTATCCAAGCAGGTGCATCTGTTTTTGATTTACCAACAACTGGAGCAAAGAGAAAGTATCAAAAATCAACTTTTGCAGGAGGCTTTTTTGCATCGGGAGCAAACACAATCCGCAGCGGCATTGGTCATGAAGACGATTAAAACTTTGGAGAAAAAAACGGCCAAATCAAGCGAAGATTTTCTGGTTTTGCACCAACTTTACCAACAGCTTTATTTTCAAATTCGCACAGACATTAGACAACCACCGGATCAACATTTTTTGCATAAGGCCAACCAGATGCTCGATGTTTTTTATGCCTTAACCAAGGCTCATTTTTTGTTGGAGCGACAGGAAAGCATACGGATTTCTCAGCGGAGTATGGCCTTGCCCAAGGATCATAAGATGATGCTTGATTTTACGCAAAAAGTAGATGTTCCAGCATTGCAAATTTATGATGAATTCCTCACTGCCCCCACACCGATCTCAGCCCCTGATTTTCTAAAAATTAAAACGCTTGTTTTTGATACTTTTGATACTTTAGGGGAAAGAGAGCAACGTATTTTTTTCATGACGTTACTCAACATGGCGGCCCGGCTTCGCTTGCAAGGAGCAGATAAAATTCTGGAAGAAATTTTTGAACTGTATCAATTAGGATTGGAGCAACAGCTCCTTTTACAGGATGGAAAAATGACAGAGCGGACTTATAATAATATCGTTACGGTTGCTAACTTATTGGGAGAAAGTGTGTTTGTGAATCATTTTATTGCAACATTCACTCCTTCTTTAGAAACAAAAATACAATTGGATGCGCATTGTTGGGCACAGGCACATACAGCATATTATGCTGATGATTTCAACGAGGCCATCAATCTTATAAATGACCATACTTTTTCTAGTCATCTTTATAATTTACAAGGCCGCATGATCTTACTGCAATCCAATTTTGATCTTTGCAGAAAAGACCGCACCTATGAAGAACCTTTTTTAGATTATTGTCTTGCCTTAGAAAAGTTTATCCGTAGGGATAAGATTTTTTCGGATTCAAGGAAACGGGCTTATCTTAATTTCATAAAAATCACCCAAAAACTCGGGGGATTGGTCATATCCAACAATATTACTACAAGTACATTACAGCCTATAAAAAACATGCTAGCAAAGGAAGAAAAGATTCAGGCAAGGCGATGGTTAATGCATAAAATAAAAGAATTGCAAAACGTGAAGCTACAAAAAACGTGGGTCGCAAAAAAAAACGTAAAGCCGCGATGTATTGCGGATCTACGTTTTTTATTCAAAAATATTATCCCGTAATCACTTCTTCAGTGATGATAATAAGGGTCTGTATCAAAGTATACATATCCATGATTATATCGTTTTGTATCTGGGTAAAGATATGCCGATGGCTATCCATTCAGAGTGGTTAAACAATGAGGTTATGCGTTCACCAAAAGTATGGCGATACGGTTCCGATAGTCATGTGCACCTGACGTCGGGTGAAAAATTATTTCCTGTAAAATTTTTTTGTTAAAAACTTATTTCATAACTTTATGAAAAAAGACAGCAGAAGTCACCCTCTCCCGAAAACTTTTTTTTATTTTTTTTATCCATCCTTCCAAACACGCTAAAACACAAAAATTAAATCTATTCTTCTTTTCCAAGAAGGATATAAAATTTAGCAAGGTCGTAAAGCATTATGACTCTACGGATAACTATGAATACAACAATTATTCACGCGATCAAAAATGGAGATCCTACCGCTCTAGGTACGATTTATAAAACTTATCGTTCCGGCTTTATCGGTTGGCTGATAAAAAAT
>JAHDGC010000576.1:4794-5272 GCA_020627865.1 Saprospiraceae bacterium
CGAAAGAAATTTACCAAATTAGTGTGGTAACTTTTTATGACAATGTGGTAAACGAAAAATTTACAACGCAGCAATCCAGTGTTAAAACTTATCTTTTTGCTATTGGAAAAAATAAAATGTTGGAAAGAAAAAGACAGGAAGCAAAAATGGATTATCCCGGCGATTATTTTCTTTTTGAACAGCTCCAAGCATATGATGATCCTGAAGAAAAAAAGGAGAAAGAAAAATTATTTTTGCAAATAGAATCCGCTTTACAAGCCCTAGGGAATCCGTGTAAAACACTGCTAGAAGATTTTTATTATTTTAAACGCAACCTGAAAAGCATTACCGAGAAACTAAATTATAAAAATGAAAATACGGCCAAAAATGCCAAATATAAATGTTTGCAACGGTTGAAAAAATCTATTGGTGCTAGTACTATAAAAACAAATTCATAGATGGAAGAGATGGACAAAAAAGCAGAAAAAGACATCGAGCA
>JAHDGC010000577.1 GCA_020627865.1 Saprospiraceae bacterium
GAAAATCCTGAAGTCACCACGCCGCCTCCTGAATATTTTTTTCCTGTTGTTTAGTATTGGATGTTTGTTATACAATAGTGTTTGTAAACAAAGTTTTTAACAAAAAAATTAACGTTATCAATGTTTATACCGTAGAGACGCGATGCATGGCATCTCTACGGTATAAACAAAAATTATTACCAGGAATTTAATTTACAAAACACTAGCAAGATCTTCCATTTTATTGTTTTATGTGACGATAAATTCGTATGCAGACTATTAGGATATAAAATATTGTAAAAAAAATCATAATATGAAAAAATTTGGATTCGATTTTTCCCATTTTAGGGGAGACTTTTTTGGTGGTATTACGGCAGGGGTGGTGGCCTTGCCCTTGGCGCTTGCCTTTGGTGTCGGTTCCGGTTTGGGGCCGAGTGCGGGTTTGTATGGTGCCATCTTTATCAGTTTTTTTGCGGCCCTTTTTGGAGGAACCAATACACAAATTTCTGGGCCGACCGCACCGATGACAGCATTCAGTATGACCATTGTTGCGGGGATTATAGCCCTCTCTGATGGTGATATGAGTAAGGCTTTACCGGCCATATTGATGGTGTTTTTGCTGTCGGGTTTAATGCAGATTGGTTTAGGGCTATTAGGTCTGGGAAAATACATCAAATATATTCCTTATCCGGTAGTTTCTGGGTTTATGACAGCCATCGGGGTTATTATTCTGGTGACACAAATCCTCCCTGCTATTGGGTATTATCCTAAGGAGGATATGGAATATGTAAATAAATTTAAGCCCCATGCGGAGGAGGTGATTTTGGATAATATCCTGAAGGAGGAAGCGGGAGAAGGCATTTTGGTTTTAGAAGATTTTGAAGAAACAATTAAGCGAGCCGGTGATATTACGCAAGCGGATATTTTGAAGGAATCACAAACCCTTGCGGGTAAAGAAGCGTCTGGAGTGCTAGGTTCTTTGAGGGTAATGCCTAGGGCTTTGCAGCATATCAATTGGCTGGAGTTGATGTTGGCTTTGGCAACGATCTTCATTATTTACGGTTTCAAGCGGATAACGACCGCGATACCGAGTACGCTGGTGGCCTTATTGGTCGTGTCCGGTGCAGCTTTCGCTTTTGGTTTGAATTATAGGCCAATTGAGGAAATTCCTAGTGGTTTACCTGTACCAAATTTTGAAATATTTACGGGTTTTAGTTTTGCTGCTGTGGCGCCCTATATCGTCACGGCATTTATTTTATCCTTGCTGGGGGCGATAGATTCCTTGCTGACTTCGGTGGTTGCGGATAACATGACAAAGACGAAGCATAAACCCAACAAGGAATTGATCGGGCAGGGGATTGGAAACAGTATTGCCGCTATCTTTGGTGGTATCCCCGGTGCTGGTGCGACGATCAGAACGGTGGTGAATATCCAGTCTGGTGGTAAAACTCGCTTGTCCGGTATGATTGCAGGTCTGTTATTGTTTATAGTCCTGTTGTTATTGGGGCCGGTAGCCTCGAAGATTCCTGCGGCTGTTTTGGCGGGTATTTTGATCACGGTAGGTATCGGTGTAATGGATTATAAAGGTCTTAAAGCTATTCCGCATATGCCTAGGGCAGAGGTAGCGATTTTGCTTATCGTATTGGTGTTGTCTTCTATATGGAACTTGGTGTATGCAGTGGGAATCGGTTTGGTGATTGCTTCTTTGATGTTTATGAAGAAGATTGGAGATTTGACGGCGGAAGGATCGGATGTGAAATCACTTAAAGAAGAGGCTTGGCCAGATGAGATCAATTTCCCTGAGAATTTGAAAGAAGAAGTGTTCATCAAACATATCAAAGGGCCATTGTTTTTTGGTTCAACAAGCGACTTACAACAGTTGGCGCAACAGATTCCTAACACGGCATCTACGGCTATTATCCGAATGGATAGGGTGCCATACATGGATCAGTCTGGTTTGTATACGATGGAAGATATTATGGTTGACTTGGCCAAAAATGACATCAAGGTATTGCTGGTAGATATTATGGAACAACCGAGATACATGATGGAACGAATAGATATTATTCCAAACTTGATTCCTGAAGAGCAAATTTTTGAGAGCTTTAAGGATTGTTTGGTTTGGGTGAAGGCGAATGTCAAGGATGAGTATCAGAGTGTGTAATATATTTTTGTAAGTTTTTCTTTTAACGGAAAACTGAAGGGAAGAAAAACCTTTGGTGATTTCTTACTTTTAGAAAAATCGCCAAGCGAGGATGCCCTCGATATTTTAATAGGAGAAAAGGTCAGTACCGAATATTGACTTTTTCTCCTATTTGTTTATAACATCAAATATTTAACAAAAGTGATCTACTTTTTTAACAAAAAAAAATAGGAATTCAAAAAATGATGCACTACTTTTGCACTACCGATGTTTGTGTTTATCATCATCGCATTTTGAATAGGAATTCAAAAAATATTAAGTAATTTTTATTTTCTCCTGTTTGTTTATCAGGATGGATTTTATAAAAATATACCCATTCAATTGGGTAAAGTAAGTTTTTGAGCCTAAAATGATATATGTATAGGTGGGAATATAACATGGTTTTCCTATCACTAGCTAGAGACTAAATAGCTCTTCTTTATATTGGTGGTTCAATATACTAATTTAATTTATTAACAAAAACATATTTTGTACTATGAGGACTTTGCTTCTTATTACAGAAAAGGCATTAACTGAAACAACTCCTAATGATTGGAAAAACAATGCTATTGGAGATTTTTTTGTATTTACTGGCTATGGAAAATATTACTCTAAAGAACAGATTAAGAAAAAATACCAAAATATATTTAAAGAAATAACGTTTTTTGATAATTACGAGTATAATGATTTAGTTGAGTATGTTGCTGTAACAAACCATTTACTTTACAACTTTGAACAAGTTGTTTGCCTTAGTGAAGTGGACGTAATGAGGAGTGCAAGAATAAGGGATAAACTAGGTTTGAAGGGACAATCTCCAAGTAGTGCTGTATTGTTTAGGAACAAGGTTAAAATGAAAACTTTAGCAAATAGTCATGGAATATCAACAGCAAAGTTTAAAGAAATAACTAATGTTCTTGATTTATATGAATTTATCGACGAAGTGGGTTACCCTATTGTGATTAAGCCTTTGGAGGGGAGAGGGAGTTGGAATACACACATTTTGAAAACCGAAGAATCTTTAAAGGAATTCCTAATAGCAGGAGGAATTTCTAAAACGCATAGGTTACCTAACCTACTCGCAGAAGAATATATTGGTGGGGAAATGTATATGATAGATGCACTGTATATTAATAAAACGTTAGATTTTATTTCGATAGGTAACTGTTATACTAGGCCAATTGAATTCCTTAATGATGGGTATGGTTCTATTTATCGTTTAAGAGAATCAAATCCTAAATTTGAAAAGATTAAAGCCTTTGTAGAAAATTTAGTAAACGTTGTATTCCCAAGTCCTCCTACCAGTTTATATCATATTGAGTTGTTCGAAAAAGATGAAGAGTTATATTTATGCGAGATCGCTTGTAGAATAGGAGGGGTTGCTATAAATAAAGAAATAAAGCTAATTCATGGCTTTGATCTAAAATTAAGATATATAAATGTAATGAGCAATGGGAACTTAATTCCGGAACAAATAGAGCCTATTAAAGATAAGTGTTCTGGTTGGGTCGTTTTTCCACCTAGTTCTAAAGAAATAATTGATATTAAATCTGATGTCAAAAAAATAAATAATTTGATTTTAGCCGAGGTGCCCGAAGTTATGGGCGAAAAAAAATATGACTCTGCGGCTTTAACGAATTGTGAAGTGATAACTTTTATATTCTCGGTGGAAGATGAAGATACAGCTGAAGATAAGATTGATGAATTAGCAACATGGGTGGAAGAAAATGTTGTTTGGGGGAATTGACTTAATTAATTGCTTGGATGCTCTGACTTTCAAGTGAGCGAAAACAATTAAAATTATATTGGCTACAAATTTTGAAGCATGAAAGAATACTAACAGTATATAGTTTTAACAAATAAAGGCTGTGGTGCTGAATTTGTAATGTTATTAAAAAGGATAAAATTTAATTACCAATTAGGTAATGCTGAGTTTTATATCAAAGAATCATATTTCAGGATAAAAATTAATACCAATTTTATTTTCTGAACAAAGAACTAGTAAGAATCGGGTAAATATTGTTCAGAAAACCAAATTGATCTTTGAGGTTGAAACCTCTTCTTTGCATGACTTGTCAAGCATGTTGTGGGAGGGGTGTGCAAAAAGCCAACTGCATGTCTACAAAGCAACAGGCATAGCAAGTGATATCATAAGTTTTTTGTATAAGCCAATTGTAAAGAAAGTTTTTTATTTACTAATCGCTTAGTCTTTGTGTTTGCTAGGGTAAATCACCTTGGGCTAAGGTTGAACTTAAAAATAGGTCTTGAGTATATGCTAGGAATAGACAAACTAATTGCTCCTTTGAGTAATTCTAAGGTATTTACATTATGGATTGTTAATTTTTTATCTAACATTGGTTCTTTTGCCCATCTAACAGGAACATTGTGGTTGGTAAAACAATATAATTCCTCAAATTTAGAAGTAGGTTTGGTTCATGTTTTATATAGTTTACCCTTCTTTTTATTCGGGATGATTTCGGGGGTATTAATCGACTCTGTTAACAAAGAACGTTATCTGTTTTTTAGTAATTTTTTCTTAGCTATAATAGCATTTTGTTTTGGTTTCTCCGTATTTCTCCAATTTGACTCTATGTCTCTGAGTTTATTCTTTTGCTTTCTGATAGGGGTTGGGAGCGCCTTAACTTCACCTGCTTGGCAAGCTACTATATCAGATATGGTTCCGCTTGAAAGGATTAAAGACTTAGCGATATTAAATGGTTTAAGCTTTAATATTGGTCGGATCATAGGTTCTATACTTGGAGGGTTTTTATTGTTGGTAAGCTTAAGTAGCATTTACTTTTTTAATGCTTTTAGTTATCTAATTTTAGCTATGGTTTTTTTGTGGTTGTCACTGAAAACACAAAATGAACAGCAAAAAGAAAAGCCCAAACTAAAACTGCATTGGAGCAATGCTTTCCTCCCATTAAGAGAAATCAAACAATTAAAATTCTTACTGTTTGTTACATTTTTAACTTTTTTTATCCATAGCTATAACACACTATTGCCAATTGTGATTCTTGATATCGTGAATTCAGATGAAGTTTTGTTTGGAAATATTATGTCTTTATTTGGAATAGGTGGAATTGTTTGTGGCTTATTACTA